>NZ_OZ026474.1:900000-1072050 GCF_964020005.1 Spiroplasma endosymbiont of Atherix ibis | reverse complement strand
TTTTTTTTACCTCATATATTAATAACTCAATTATAAGTTATCCACATAGTTTTAATGTTGATAACTTTAAAGACACATAAATATTAGTGTTAAATGTGGATAAGTATTTTAAAAATAATAATTAAATAAAGGCATTTTTATAAGTTATCCACATTTAAAAATAATTAATATGTTATTATAAGTTATTCAAATATATATTAATGAAAAATTATAATATTAAGAGAAAAACACTATGTTTTAAGTTATAATCTTAAATGAAGTTTTCTTTAAAAAGGAGGTATTTTATGAAAAGAACTTGACAGCCAAGTAAAATTAAGCATGCTAGAACTCACGGTTTTAGAGCTAGAATGTCAACTAAAAATGGTAGAAAAGTTATAAAAGCAAGAAGAGCTAAAGGTAGAGCTAAACTTACTGCTTAATAAATAACTATGAAAAACATTAATATAATTAAAAAAAATCATGAATTTCAAAGTATTATTGGAAATAAAAAGTTTATTAAAACAAAGGAATTTGTAATTTATTTTAAAAATAATAATCTTAATAGATTTAGATATGGTATATCTGTTGGAAAAAAAATTGGTAACGCTATATTAAGAAATAAAATAAAAAGACAAATAAGATCAATGATTTATGAATTATTAAATGAACAAAAAAATAAAAACTATGATGTAGTTTTAATGGCGAGAAGTATGATTCTAAATAAAAATTATAAAAATAATTTAGAAGAACTTAGAAAATCGCTTTTATTAATAAAATAAAAGAGAGGTGAATATCTTGTACAAACAGGATTATTCTAAATACCTAAGTAATAATAACAATAGAAAAAAAACTCCAAAGGATTGACTAAAATTAGTTTGAGTTTGAACTAAGTTAATATTATTTGTATTTATTATTATTTCTATGTTGTGAGGTTGTGTTCAAATGTATCAATCACAATATACAGTTAATACAGTAACTGATATGGCTGGAAATAAAATATATTCTCCAGGAGTATCATTTGAAATTATTATTAAATCATTAGGTGATTGAAGCTCAAAAACACACTGATTTAAAATTGATGAGAAAACAGGTGAATTAAAAGAATATTCTTTTAATTCAATATCGAGTTGAGGTCAAGCATTTACAGTTACTTCATCTCCATTTTATGGATTCTTTGTTTATCCATTAGCTTGATTATTAGTAAGTTTTATTAGTTTATTTTCTACTAGTAATCCAGATGGAACATTGAATTCACAATCTTCATCCTATGGAGTTGCTGCTATTTTTGCAATATTTTTCACTTCAATAATTATTAGAGGTATTACTTTGGCATTTACTTGAAAAACTCAATTAAATCAAGAAAAAATGCAAGGTTTACAAGCTAAGCAAGCAGAGATACAAGAGAAATATAAAAATTCATCTGATCAAAGTGCTAAACAAAAACAGCAGATGGAATTAATGTCCTTATATAAAAAAGAAGGTATTAGTCCAATGAGCTCAATAGCAACGTCTTTCCTATCAATGCCTTTCTTATTTGCTATGTTTGCTGTTGTTAGAGCAACACATGCACTTAAAATTGCAACAGTAGGACAAATTACATTGGTTGAGGTTCCTTTTGAACAATTAAAGCAGGGTAATTGAATATATTTAACTTTAATTGTTGTTTATTTACCTTTACAAATTGTATCAATGATGCTTCCAATGATTCTTCAAATGTTTAAAAAGAAACCAAAATTAGAATCTGAACAACAAAAGAAAGCTAGAAAAAAACAATTAATTATTCAAATAGTATTCATGGTAGTATTTTTATTCGTTGTGTTTAATATAGCTTCAGGTGTTGCAATATATTGAATTTTTTCTTCAACATTCCAAATTATTCAAACTTTAACTTTCCATTTTTTAAAAGAAACTAAAGTTACTAGAATGAAAAATAAAAGAGATAAACAAATTGAAAAAAACAAAACAATAGCTGCAAAAATCTCAAGTGAAACTAAAAATAAAAAATAATAAATTTAATCACTTCTTAATAAGTAAAAAACCAAAAACTAATTTAGTCTTTTGAAATAACTTTAATGAAGTGATTTTATTTATTTCTTCAAAAGATAGATTAGAATTTATGAAATTTTTAAATGAGCAGCTATCAAAAATTTCAAAAGTAAGAATTATTTCTATTTTTCATATGAAGCCTAAAAATAAAAATATAATATGTTATGACTCAAAATTTGAATTAGATATCTCTTTAAAAAATAACTTCATATCTTTAATTAAAATTATTTTTAAGATTAAATTAGATATAATAATAGATTTTGATTTTGTTAATTTTAATATTGCTAATAAAAATTTATTATCTTTTAATATATTTGAATTAAGAAAAAATATAAATAATGTATTAAAAACAAAAGAAGAAATTATTTTACCCTCATATCCTAAAAAAGTTAGAAAAAATATTAATGAAATATTAATGAAATATAAGAAAATTAAAACTAAAACTATAGGATTTATAGGAGAAAGAAAAATTAGAATAATATATAAACCATAGAACTAATTTTTATTTCTCTTTTGTTATAATTAAGATTGGAATGATAATAATATGAAAATAAATTTAAATGATACAATAGTTGCTTGTGCTACAAAAGTTTCTAGACAAGCAATATCAATTGTTAGATTATCTGGAGAACAATCAATAGAAATAGTAAATAAAATAGTAAATAAAAAACTAAATGAAAATAATAAAATGCAACTTAGAAAAATTTATGATAAAAAAGATATTATAGATGAATCTTTAATTTTAACATTTGTACAGGGAAAGTCTTTTACTGGTGAGAAAGTAGTTGAAATTCAATGTCATGGAGGAGTTTTATTAACTAATAAAATTATATCTTTACTTATTGAACATGGAGCACGACCTGCCAAACCAGGTGAATTTTCTCAAAGAGCATATTTAAATGGAAAAATAAATTTAATTCAAGCTGAAAGTATTAACAATTTAATAGATTCTAAAAATGAATTGGCTTTAAAAATTAGTGCTTTAAATTTAGAAGGTAAAAATAATAAACCCCTTTTAGATATGAAAAATAAATTGATAGATCTAATATCTAAAATTCAAACTTCAATTGATTATCCTGATTATGATGATGTTGAATGTGCTAGTATTGAAGAAATAAAAGAAGAATTGCTAATTTTACAAAATGAAATTTTGGAAATTTTGGAAACAAGTAAAAGATTTAATTTATTAAATTCAGGTATTAATACTTTAATTATTGGAGAAACAAATGTTGGAAAATCTTCTTTATTGAATGCTCTAATTTGTGAAGAAAAAGCTATAGTTACAGATATTGAGGGAACTACAAGAGATATTGTTGAAGGCCAATTAAATTTTGAAAACTTTACACTAAATCTTATTGATACAGCTGGAATAAGAAAAACAAAAAATGAAGTTGAAAAAATAGGAATTGAAAAAAGTTTTTCGTTAATTAATACTTCAAATCTTATTTTATTTGTTATAAATAAGAGTAAAATTAATTATGAGATATATGAAAAAATAAAGAATAAAAAACATATAGTAGTTTTAAATAAAGTAGAATTACTTAAAAATCAAGAAATTAAACAAATTCAGGATGAGTTTAAAAATCTAGTAAATGTGTCAGCATTAAAAGGTCAAGTTAAAAATCTTATTCAAAAAATTGAAGAAGATTTTGATAATGGGGATTTACTGGAAAGTGAAGTACCAATATTATCAAATGCTTTTCATATAGAAATGTTTAAAAATATTTTGAAGTTATTAAAAAATAGTTCAAAAAATATTAAAGATGGATTCACAACTGATTTAATTAATATTGATTTATATGACATTTTAAGTATTTTAAATAATCTCCTAGGAATTTATGATGCAGATGAGGAAGTTATTGACAATATATTTAGAAAATATTGTTTAGGAAAGTAGGAAAAAAGATATGGCAGGTATATTTGATACACATACACATTTCAATGATGTTGTTTATAAAGAGAGAGATTTTGAAGTTTCAGATATGATTAATGAAGCTAAAATAATAGGAGTTTCTAATTTTTGTTGCGTAGGATTTGATATTAAATCATCAAGAGAGGCTTGTAAATACGCTTTGAAATATCCAAATGTTTATGCTGCAGTTGGTATACATCCAAATGATGTAAATAAATTTACATTGGAGGATTTAGATGAAATTGATACAATGGCTCATGGTGAAAACGTTGTAGCAGTTGGTGAAATAGGATTAGATTATTATTATACTAGTGAACATAAGGAACTTCAAAAAAAATTTTTTAAAGAGCAAGTAAAAATTGCTTTAAAAAATAATTTAGCAGTAATGATGCATATTAGAGATAAAGATGATTCTGAACAAGCTTATTTAGATGCATTAGTAATTTTAGATGAATTAAAAGTGCGAAGAGCAATTGTTCATTGCTATACAAGAGGTATAGAATTAGCAAAAAAATTTGCAAGTAGAGGATATTTAATTTCTATACCAGGGGTTGTTACATTTAAAAATGCAACATCTCTTCATGAAACTGTTGAAAAATTATCTTTAAATGAAATGATTGTTGAAACAGATTCTCCTTATTTAACTCCAGAACCAAAAAGAGGAAAACTGAATATGTCTAAAAATATAGTCTATACAGTTGATAAAATAGCTAGTATTAGAAAAATAAATAAAGCAGATGTTATAGAAGCAACAACAAGTAATGCTATGAAAGTATTTAATTTAAAATAAAAAAACGTTTTTTAAAACTCTGTTTGGAATCCCAAACAGAGTTTTAATTTCTTATTTATTTAAAATAATTAGAAAATTGAATTTAATCAAGAATAATATATTTTTTTTGTTATATTAAAATTTTTATATGAGAAATAATCTTTAGTCTTTTTAGTTAAATATTTTTTAAAGTTAATTCAAATTTGATTAATTCTTTACTTCATAAAATAAAGTTACTTTAGTATATAAAAAGAACATCTCTTAATAAAATCATATAACAAAGATTTTCTGTTAATTTTATTTTAGATGTTCATTTAAAATTATTTTATTTACTATAAATATGAAGTTTGACTTGATTTTTTAAGATTTTTTGCATTTTTTCCGTAGTAATCATTTTCAATTCTATCATTTAAAGTTTTTTGAAATACTTTTGCTCCTTCAATAACACCTGTTAAAGGGTTAGGAGAAATATGACAGGGAACTGAGAATATACCATTAAAATACTCTTTAATTCCTCTTATTAAAGAACCTCCACCACAAATTGTAAATCCATTTGATATTATATCTCCAGCAAGTTCTGGAGGAGTATTTTCCATTAATTCAATTAATAAATCAGTAATTCTACTAAATGAGTTAACTAGAACATTTCTAATTTCTTCAGAACTAATAATTGCCTCTTTTGGTAATCCAGAAACAATATCTCTACCAAATACAGACATTGTTTTTTCACCTTTGTATTTAGACAATGATCCTAGTTCTTTTTTAACATCCTCAGCACTTCTTCCACCAATAGTAACATTGTATTCTGATTTAATGTATTTTTTAATTTCTTCATCAAATGCATTTCCAGCAACTTTAATTGATCTTGAAATAATAACATCACCAGCTGAAATAATAGCTATATCAGTAGTTCCTCCACCCATATCAATTACTATATTTCCCTTTGGTATGTCAATGTTAATTCCAGCTCCTAATGCAGCCATTTTTACTTCTTCTTCAACAACAACAATATCTGCTCCCATATCATAAGCAACTTGTTTTAGAGCTTCTCTTTCTAATTCAGTAACTTCACTTGGACAAGCAAGTAAAATAATTGAATTTTTTCAGTCATTTAACATTTTTAATTTACTAAAAACGTGTTTTAACATGTCCTTTGCTGCATCTAAATCCTTGATAACTCCATCTTTTATTGGAATTACCATTCTAATGCTTTCATGTGTTTTACCAATCATATTATAAGCATCTATACCTAAAGCTACTAATGTATTAGTAAGATTATCATAAGCCATAATTGATGGTTCATCATATACTATTCCTTGTTTTCCTACAAAAGCTAATATATTACTTGTACCTAAATCTAATGCTATAAATGTACGTTCTTCAATTTTCATAAAAACCTCCTAAGTTAATAAAATATGTACTTTTATTATACTATTATAAAGTTTAGAAAACAAGGTAATTATTTCTATTTTTTATAATGTAATTTATCATCTATTTTTTAAATAATAAATTACTTTTATTGTTTTCAATAATATTTTCAAATTTAAATGTAGCTAAAAATTTATAATTTCTATATTTAAAATCATCTTTAAATTTTGCAAAAATAATTATATTATCATTATTTTTTTTAGAATTATATTATATATAAAAAAATCCTTGCTTTTAAAGCAAGGAAAATGAATAGTTTTTAAATTATCTACCCATGATATCTTCGTGTAATCTTTGAGCTTTAACAATTTCTCAAATTTCACTTTCGAATTTTTTAGTTCCATTAATAACTGCTAGTAATGGTTGTTCACCAATTTTTGTTGGTAATTGTAATGTATCTGCGAAGTATTTATCAATTCCTCTAATTAAAGCTCCTCCTCCACAAATTGTAATTCCATTTCTGAAGATATCTCCAGCTAATTCAGGTGGTGTATCTTCTAAAACTTGAACAGTTAAATCAATAATTCTTGATACTGGTACTTTTAATACTTCACGTACTTCTTCTGGAGTAATTTCAATTTCTCTTGGTAATCCAGAAACAACATCACGTCCGTAAACTTTCATACGTCTTTCATCTGGGAATTTAGCTAATGAACCAACATTAACTTTGATTGATTCAGCTGTTTTTGAACCAATTTCTAATCCATATTGTGAACGAATGAATTTTTGACATTCATCATTTAAGTAGTTTCCAGCAACTTTAATTGATTTAGATAAAACTATATCTCCTGATGCTAAAACAGCTATATCAGTAGTTCCTCCACCCATATCAACGATTAAATTTCCTGTTGGTGCGTAGATATTAACTCCACCACCTAATGCAGCCATTTTTACTTCTTCTTCAACAAATACTTGATCTGCTCCTAGATTAACAGCAATTTTTTTAAGAGCTGTTTTTTCTAATTCAGTAATTACTGAAGGACATGCTAATAGCATAATTGAGTGTTTTAATTGTTTTGTAATTCTCAATTTTGAGAAAATATATCTTAATTGAGCTTCTGTTGCTCTAATATCAGTAATAACTCCGTCAACCATTGGTCTTACAACTCTAATAGTTTTATTTCCTTTACCGATCATTTTATATGCTTCTTCACCTACAGCAATAATTTTATTTTCCTTAATTCTGTAAGCAACTATTGATGGTTCGTTATAAACTATACCTTGACCAGCAATATATACTAAAGTATTAGCTGTTCCTAAGTCCATTGAAACGTATGTTGGTTTTTTATTTGCCATACTATTTATTTCTCCTTTTATAATTTTTAATGTATGAATTATACATTTCTATTCTAACTAGAATATATAATCTAATAAGATTTTAGCATAAAAAAAGTGAAGTTGCAACTTCACTTTTTTACATACTATCTTTTACTTCTATTCCTATTAAACTTAATGCACTTGATAAAACCTGATAAATTGATTTTACCAGTAAAACTCTTTGATTTGACAATTGTTCATTATTATCATCTAAAATTTTTGTTTCAGAATAATATGAATGGAAAGTTTTTGCCAATGTTTGAATATAATCACAAACAATATTTGGTAATCTTGAACTTGCAGCATATTCAATTATAGAATTAAAACTATCTAATAAAATTATTAATTCTTTTTCTTTTTGAGTTTCAAATATTATTTTTTTGTCAATTAATAATTTTAAGTAATTAAAATTATTAATTATTTTATTACATCTAGCAGTAGCATATTGAGCATAATAAACTGGGTTTGTTGAATTTTTTTGTAAAGCTAAGTCTAAATCAAATTCCATATGGCTAGAAGGAGTTTTAGAAACAAGCATATATCTAATTGCATCTTTTCCTACCATTTCAAGTAAATCAACTAATCAAACAGCTGTTCCTCTTCTTTTTGACATTTTATATTCTTGCCCGTCTTTCATTAAACGAACCATTTGAATCATGTCAATATCTACAAGATTAAAATCATAACCTAAAAGTGCTAATCCAGATCTTAATCTAATTATGTAACCATGATGATCTCCACCTCAAAAGTTTATATATTTATTTGCCTTTGATCTTTCAATTCTATTACTGTGAGAAGCTATATCTGGAGTTATATATGTATAAGTTCCATCTGATTTTTTAATAACTCTATCTTTGTCATCTCCAAATTGAGTTGTTTTTAATCATAGTGCATTATCTTTTTCATAAGTTACATCAAGTTTTTTGTATTTATCTATAATTTTACTTATAGAGTTGTTTTGATACATTTCTGCTTCACTTGAATATAATTCTATATTAATATCAAAATCCTTTAGTTGTTTTTTTATCTCTTTCATAAAAAATTCAATTGATTTTTGTTTAAAAATATTATTTACTTTTTCATTATTTATTTTATTATTAACAATTTCAATATTTTTGAATTCATCTTTGTATTCATCAACAAACTTTTGAGCAATTTCATTATACATATCTCCACCATAAGTTTCTTCTGGTTTTTCAACAGGTAATTTTAGAATTTTTTTATAATGATAAAAAAGAGTAGCTGCTGATATATTAATTTGATTTCCAGCGTCATTTGTATAGTATTCTGTTTCAACATCATATCCTGCAAATTTTAAAATTCTTGCAACAGAATCTCCAATAGCTCCGTTTCTTGCATGACCTACATGTAAATATCCAGTAGGATTTGCAGAAACAAGTTCTAAATTATATTTCTCATTTTTTCTTTTTGATTTACCAAAATTATTTCCTTCTTTAATAATTTTTTCAACTACTTCTGATAAAAATATTTTATTAATTTTAAAATTAATAAAACCAGGTTTTACAAAATCAACATTTTCAAATAACTCATTATCCTTTATATCATTTACTATTCTTTCAGCAATTTGAATAGGGTTAGAACTATTTAATTTTGCATTAATAAATGCAAAATTTGTGGCAAAATCAACATTTTGAACTAATTTAGGTCTTTCAACAATTATTGATCCTTTTAAATTTAATTTCTCAACTGAGTTTTTAAGTATTAGTTTTATTTTGTTTATTAGTATATTCATAGTTAACCTCTTATTTCTACTATTATATTTTATATTTTATTTATAAACAAAAAAAAGTTTTTTAAACAAAAAAACCACTTTTAAAAAAAGTGGCTAAAATTATCTAATCATTTCTTCAATTAATTTAAATGTTATTTCTTTATGTTTTATTGCTCCTTCAATTGTTGAAGAAGCTGCATTTTTTGCTATTATTACTGGAATTTCAAAGAAATTTTCAAAGAATAATTTAGTTCCTGGTATTTTAGAAAGTCCTCCAGTTATTATTAAACCATTTTTTATTATGTCTCCAGCAATTTCACTTTGAGTTTCTTCAAGTAAAGTTGTAATTGTATTTGAAATGTTTCCAAATACTGAAAGAATAATTTTTGAAATATCTTTATCTTGAACCTCAATTTCGCTAGGTCTTGATGAGTTTAAATCATATCCATAAACTTTTGTTTTTAAGGGTTCTTTACTTTTTACAATTGAACCCACAGCCATTTTTACTGCTTCTGAACTTAAATCTCCTATTAAAAGATTCTTTTTTGATTTTAAATGTTTAATTATTTCATTATCGATAACTTCACCAGATGCTCTTGTTCATTTAAAATTAATTGTCTCTCCATTTGTTACAATACCAATTGTTGATTTACCAGCACCCATATCTAAACACATATATGAATCCGATCCATATATATTTACTCCAGCACCCATTAAAGCTAATTTAATATCATCTTGTACCATAACATGTGAAACACCTAAAGATTTTATTGAGTCTATAAGAGCTTTTCTTTCTAGCATGCTAATGCTTACTGGACAAGCTAATGTAACAATTGAGTTTTTTATTTCATTTTCATACTTACTCAAAATATTTGACAAGAATGTTTTGAGTAAATTTAAATCGGATAGAACTCCTCTTTTTAATAAGTGTTTAATTTCCATTGCACCACTCATTTTTCCTACAAACTTCTTTGCTTCATCACCTATTAAAATTACTTTTCTTGTTTTATAATCTATACCTATTAAACTTGCCTCATTAAAAACCATTCCAAGTTGCTCTATAAAAATTCTAGTTTTACTTGTACCAATATCAATTGCAATATGTCTTTTTGCTTTAGAATTTGCTGCTCCCATAAGATTTCTCCCTTTAGTCTATATATAATAATAGTTTAAACACTTTTTTAAAAATAATCTAGTATTTAGGTGTTAAAAATCAAAATAATAAAAAAGGAGATTTTATTTATCTCCTTTTTTATTATTTAATGTTGTATTCTCTTGAATCGCGTAATTCAACAATTTCTAATCATTTTTCTGCTTGTTTTTCGTATTCTTTAGTTCCTTCAATAACTGTTAGTAATGGATCTTGAGCTTTAATTACTTTTAATTGGAAAATTGATTCAAAGTATGTATCGATTCCTCTAATTAAAGCTCCTCCTCCACAAATTGTAATACCATTTCTAATGATATCTCCAGCTAATTCAGCTGGTGTGTTTTCCATAACTTCAACAATTAAGTCTGTAATTTTTGAGAATGGTGCTAATAAAGCATTTTTTACTTCATCTGGTGAGATAATTACTTCTCTTGGTAAACCAGAGATAACGTCACGTCCGAATGCACGGAATGTACGTCCATTATCTATTTTAGTTAATGCACCAATTTCAATTTTAATTTTTTCTGCAGTTTTAATTCCGATTAGTACGTTGTATTCAGCACGAATGTATTTTCTTATTTCTTCATCAAAGTGATTTCCAGCAACTTTAATTGATCTTGAAATAACAATATCTCCTGCTGATATAATAGCTATATCAGTAGTTCCTCCACCAATGTCAATAACTAAGTGTCCACTTGCGATAGAAATATTGATTCCAGCTCCAATTGCTGATAACTTAACTTCTTCTTCAACAAGAACATTTCTTGCTCCCATATCAGCAACAACTTGTTTTAATGCACTTCTTTCTAATTCAGTAACTCCTGAAGGGCAAGCAAGAACTACTAATGCATTTTTTAACATGTCTGATAATTTAATACGTGAAAATATTATTTTAATTAAATCTTTTGCTGCGTCAAGGTCAGCTATAACTCCATCAACTAATGGAACTACCATTCTAATGTCGTCTTTAGTTTTTCCGATCATTTCATATGCTTGTTCCCCTGATGCTATAACAGTGTTTGTATGAACATCGTATGCCATAGTTGAAGGTTCATTATAAATGATACCTTGTCCACCTAGGTATGCAACAACATTAGCTGTTCCCAAGTCTAAAGCAACGAATTCTCTTTTACGATCTCATGATGCCATATTTATTTCCTCCTCTATAAGAAAAAAAACCCTTCGTATATAATTATACTATATATTTATTTAAAATAATAATATTATACACGAGAAAGGTAAGCTTATGAAGATAAAACAAGTTGTAATTGTTGAAGGTTCCACTGATACAGCCAAACTTAAAAAAATATTTGGAAATAACAATATAGATACAATCGAAACAAATGGTACTGCTTTATCTAAAAACACTTTAAATTTAATTTTCGATGTTAATAAAACACGTGGTGTAATAATTTTTACAGATCCTGATGGACCTGGTTTACGAATTCGTGATATTATTAATACCTACTTAGATTTTAAATGTTTTAACGCATTTATCAATAAGAAATTGATAAATAATTCTAAAAAAATTGGAATTGCAGAAGCAAATGAAGAAAATATACGTGAAGCATTAAGTAATTTAATAGTTTTTGATTCTAGCACTTTAAGTATAACTTGAGAAGAATTTTTAAATAATAATTTTTTTAAGCCTGAGTTTAGAAAAAAAATAGCAGAAAAATATAAATGAAGTGAGAAAATTAATTCTAAAATATTATTTAAGTGAATTAATTTGATTAATTTAAATGTTGAAGATATTAAAAAAATAATAGGAGAATAAATAGATGGAGTTTGCAAAAAAGAAATTTGGTCAAAATTTTATATCTGACAAAAATCTAATTAAAAAAATAATAGATATTTTAGATCAAGAACAAAATCATTTAATAATTGAAATTGGTCCTGGTAAAGGAGCTTTAACAAAAGAATTAGTTAATAGATTTAAAAAAGTTATAGCTATTGAAATTGATTATGATATGGAAGCAATTTTAAAATCTGAAATTAATTCAGATAAATTTGAATTAATAATTAAAGATTGTTTAGAAGTTAATTTTGAAGAAATAATCAGGACAAATAATTTCAGCAAAGTTTCTTTAATTTCAAATACTCCTTATTATATAACTAGTGAAATTATTTTTAAAACCTTAAAAATATCTAAAATGTTAGATAAAGCTATATTTATGGTTCAAAAAGAAGTTGCACAAAGAATTTGTGCAAAGCCAAATGAAAATAACTATAATAATTTATCAATTGCTGCTCAATTATATTCTAATATTAAATATGAATTTACTGTTAATAAAAATATGTTTAAACCAGTTCCTAAAGTTGATTCTGCAATAATAACTTTTAATTTTAATGATATTAATTTAATTAAAGTTAAAGATGATATAAAATTTATTGCATTTGTAAGAAAAATTTTTAATAATAAAAGAAAAACAATATTAAATAATTTATCAAATATTACAAATAATAAACAAATCTCTTTAAACGTTCTTGCTAAACTAAATATAAAAGAGAATTTAAGACCAGAAAATATAACTTTAAATCAGTTTATAGAAATATACAATGAGGTAATTTCATGTTAATAAAGAGTTTTGCAAAAGTAAATATAAATTTAAAAATCAAAAAAAAGAGAAAACATTTACATAAAATATGTTCATTATTTACAATAGTTGAAGATTTTTATGATGAAATTAAAATAGAAAAATCAGATAATAATAAAAATATATTAATTTGCAATATTAAAAAATTAGAAACAGATAATTATATTTTAAAAGTTTTAGAAATATTAAAAAAAGAAAAAGTTATAGATTGCTTTTATAAAATCTCGATTCAAAAAAATATACCTATTGGCTCTGGACTAGGTGGAGGTAGTAGTAATGCAATTGCTGTTGCAAAATATTTTACAAAAGATGAAAAAATACTTAAAAAAATTGCAAAAGAAGTTGGCAGTGATTGTTATTTTTTTATTAAAGAATATAAAACAGCTATTGTTAAAGGTTATGGTAATAAAATTAAAAAATATAAAAAAGAGATTATAATAAAATTTAAGGATTTAATTTTAACTGGAGTTAATTGCAACACAAAAGAAGTTTATAAAAAGTTTGATGAAATAAAGGGTTGAGAAAATAAATATGAAAAAAATATGTTAGAAATACCTGCTTTAAAAATATATAGTGAATTAATTGAATATAGAGAATTTGGTCAAATGAGTGGTTCAGGATCAACATTTATTAAAAAAACTAGTTTATCACAAATAAACTAGTTTTTTTAAGCATGTCTTTTACAAACATGAATATTGTCTAAATCTTGATTAACAACATTTTGTTGCATTTTTGTAGCTAATATACTTGCAGCTGCTCCAGCTTGTTTTGATTTTTGCATTTCTTCAACACATTTAAAGCATGATGAATCAAAGTCTTTATTCATTGTATAAACCTCCAAATATAAAAATATTTTACACTAAATCTGAAAAATACAAAGTTTTATTTGCTCAATTTGTAGAAAAGTTAATATCATGAGTTGTTAAAATGACTGTTCCTTTAAAATTTTCAATTGCTTCTAATAGCGCTTCTTTTGCTAAAACATCAATATGATTTGTTGGCTCATCTAAAACCAATAAACTACATGGAATCATACTTAAAGCAGCTAATCTAATTCTAATTTGTTCTCCCCCTGAAAGTTTTTCCATAGGTTGCATCATTAAACCACTTTTTACACCAAATTGAGCAATTTTAGATCTAGCTTCTGATTCTGTTATATCTTCAAATTTATTCATTAAGTATTGTATAGGAGTAATTCCTTTAACATCTTCTATTTGTTTAAAGTAAGCATATTCTACAGCATTACCTAATTGTACTTCTCCTTCAAATGAAGATATTTCTGTTGACATAGTTTTTAAAAAAGTAGTTTTACCAATACCATTTCTACCACTAATAATACATTTTTCACCTTCTCTTAATTCAAAGTTTAAAGCATGTAAAAGAGGAGAATCATAACCTATTACTAAATTTTCTGCTTTTAAAATAACGTTTGTACTTGGTCTTTTGTAAGAAAAATTAAATTTTGGCTTTGTCAAATCTTTTCTTTCTTTTATAACATCAATTTTTTCAAGTTGTTTTTGTCTTGATTGTGCTGATTTTGCAGTTGATGCTCTAGCTTTATTTTTTGCTACGTATGTTTCAAGTTTTTTAATTTCTCTTTGTTGAGCTACAAATGCTTTATCATATTGATCTTTTTGTAATGCTGATTCTTCTAAATATTTATCATAATTTCCAACATATCTTGTAAGTTTAAGATTGTCTAAAGCATAAATAATTCCACAAGTTTTATTAATAAAATCATTATCATGTGAAACCATTATAAAGGGTTTTTCAAAAGTTTGTAAAAATTTTGCAAGTCATTTAACTTGTTCTAAATCCAAAAAGTTTGTAGGTTCATCAAGTAATAAAAAATCATCTCCACTTAATAAAAGTTTTGCTAAAATTACTTTTCCTCTTTGTCCTCCACTAAGTTTTCCCATTTTAGCTTCTAATTTTTCTAATCCAATTCCTAAACCTGTAACTAAATTACCAATTTTTTTATCTATTGAATCAAATTCATTTAAATTTAGTGTATCTTGGTATGCTAATGCTTTTACAAGATCTTCTTCTTTGTATTCAATTGCCATATCTTCATATATTTTATTCATTCTAGATTCAATATCAAATAATTCTGAAAAAGCTCCTTTTAAATAAAAATCCACAGTTTCTTCAAGATTAACTTCTTGATGCTGATCTAAATATCCTATTTTTGTTTTAGAATGTATTTTTAATTCTCCTTTATTAGCTAAAATTTTTCCAGCTATTATATTTAACAAAGTAGTTTTACCAGCACCATTTGGTCCTATTAATGCAATATGTTCTCCTCTATTTAATCTAAAAGAGGTATTATCATATAATTTTTTACCTCCATTAGCATGTGTTAAATTCTCTAAAAAAACTAAGCCCATATTTATTTCCTCCATAATTTTTGCAATAAAAAAAGTCCGTAAGACTTATAGTAACTAATTTTAAAGACAAAAGTCTTTAAATGCTCAAAATAATTATATAGTAAATTGAAAAAAATAACTATTTTGCTTTAAAAAATAGTTAATTTTATTTAATCTTTTAGCTTGTAAATATTGAAGATGTAGCAGGTATAATAAAAATTTGTTATTATATTTAAGGAGATTTATATATGAACAAAAAAGAAATTATGATTTTTGGTTTGTCATCAAATCAAAATTTAACAAAAAAAATTTGTGAAATTTTAGAAGTTCAGCAGTCACAAGTTACAACATCTAAATTTTTAGATGGTGAAATGATAGTTCAATCTCTTGATTCAGTTAGAGGTCAAGAAATTTATATTATTCAATCAACTAATCAACCAGTAAATGATAATTTAATGGAATTATTGATAGCAGTTGATGCCTTTAAAAGAGCAAGTGCTGCAAGAATAAATATTGTTATTCCATATTTTGGATATGCTCGCCAAGATAGAAAAGCAAGAGGAAGACAACCAATTACATCAAGATTAGTTGCAAATCTAATTGAAACAGCAGGAGTTCATAGAGTTATTACTGTTGATTTACATTCTGCTCAAATAATGGGTTTTTTTAATATTCCTATTGATAATTTTTCAACTGCTCAAATAGTAGCATCTGAAATAATAGATACAATTATTTCAGAAAAATTAAATCCTAAGAATTGTATATTAGTATCACCTGATTATGGTGGTTTAACTAGAGTTCATGGTGTTGCAAAATATACAGGAAATATTACAAATGGAATTGCTGTTATTGCAAAAAGACGTCCAGAACCAAATAAAGCTGAAGTTGAGTTTATATTGGGTGATGTTAAAGATAAGACTTGTTTTATTATTGATGACATGATTGATACTGGAGGAACAATTATAAAAGGTGCTGAGGCATTAAAAGAACAAGGTGCAAAAGAAATTTATATAATTGCATGTCATGGTTTATTTAATGGTGAAGCAGTATCAAAAATGGATAAAGTAATAAGTGATGGAACTATAAAGCGAGTTGTTGTTACAGATACAATTGAAATTCCTGAAGAAAAGAAATTTAAAACTTTAAAAATGATTTCAGTTTCTAATTTATTAGCAAGAATGATAAAAAACTCTTATGAGGAATCTTCTCTAACAGGAGTTTATAATGATGAGCAAAATGAAATTGTTAAAAGAGTAGAAAAATATTTAAAGGAATTTAAAAAATAGTATGCCAAAATTAATTGTGGGATTAGGTAATCCAGGAATTAATTATTCAGCTACAAGACATAATGCAGGTTTTATTGCAATTGATGTTTTATTAGAAAAGTATGGTTTTCAAAAACAAACTGAGAATTTTAAATCTGAAATTTATTTTTCAAATATTAAAGGGGAAAAAATTTTATTTGTAAAACCTCAAACATTTATTAATTTATCTGGAGAAGCAATTATTTCAATTATTAACTACTATAAAATTAATATTGAGGATTTTATTGTAATTTATGATGATAAAGATTTAGAATTTTCAAATATTAGATTTAAAAATAATGGAAGTTCTGCTGGTCATAATGGAATTAAAAATATTATAAATCATTTAAAAACACAAAATTTTAATAGATTAAAAATTGGAATAGGTTCACCAGGACAATATAAAATTATTGATTGAGTATTATCAAAGATGAGTCAAGAAGAAATAGATTTAATTAAAGAAAAAATTAAAAGTATATCAAACTTTGTAGAAGATTTTATTTTAGAGAATGATTTAAAAAAAATTATGAACAAGTTTAATTAAGGAGAAAAAATGCAAAAATTTAATTCATTAGTTGTTGTTGGATCTCAATGAGGAGATGAAGGAAAAGGAAAAATGACAGATTATTTTGCTCAAAGAGCAGATATAGTTGTTAGATTTGCTGGGGGAGATAATGCGGGTCATATTATAAATTTTAATGGACAAAAGCATAAAGTTACAATAGTTCCTTCTGGAATTTTCAATAGAAAAGTTACAAATATTATTGCAAATGGTTGTGTAGTAAATTTAATAAATTTAGTAAAAGAATTTGAAATTATAAAAAAAAGTGGAATTGAATATGGTAATTTATTAATTTCAGATAGAGTTCAATTAATTTTACCTTATCATATAAAAATTGATGAAGCACAAGAAGAATCTCGTGGAGAAAACAAAATTGGCACTACAAAAAGAGGAATTGGGCCAGCATATCAAGATAAAGTTTCAAGATTAGGAATTAGACTGGGTGAATTGGGTGATAGCAATTTTAAGGAAAGATTTAAAACAGTTTTTGATTATCAAATGAAATTTTTAAAAAATATGTTTAATGTAGAGGCAATGGATTTTAATAAAACTTATGATGATTTAATTTCAGCATATAATGAAATTAAAGATAAAATAACTAATACTGAAGTTTTTATTGAATCAGCTATTAAAGAAGGAAAAAAAGTTTTATTTGAAGGAGCACAAGGAGCTTTACTTGATATAGATCATGGAACATATCCATATGTTACAAGTTCTAATACTTCAGCGAATAATGCTTCAATAGGAAGTGGAATTAGTCATAAATTAATTAATTCAACAATGGGAGTTGTTAAAGCTTATTCAACAAGAGTAGGAGCAGGTGCTTTTCCAACAGAAATGCAAAATAAAATTGGAGATGGAATTAGAGAACGTGGTAATGAATATGGTTCAAATACAAAAAGACCACGAAGAGTTGGATGATTAGATGCAGTTGCTTTAAAACATGCAATTAGAACTTCAGGAATTGATTCAATTTTTATAACATTACTTGATGTTCTTTCAGGAGTTGATGAAATCAATATATGTGTTAAATATGAAATTGATGGATATGAAATTGAAAATGTTCCAAGTACAAATCAAAAATATGAAAAGTGCAAACCAATTTATATGAAAAATCCAGGTTGAAAAGAAGATATTACAAAAGTAACTTCATTTGATGAATTACCAGACGCTGCAAAAAAATATTTAAAAATGATTGAAAAAATATGTGAAGTAAATGTTGTTGGATTTTCAGTAGGACCAGATAGAAAACAAACAATAATTTTTGAAGATATTTTTTAGGGGAGATTAATAAAATGATAGAACGTTATGCTATTAAAGAAATAGAAGAAATTTGATCAGATAGTAATAAATTAAATATTTGATTAGAAGTTGAAAAACAAGTTATTAATGCTTGAGTTGAGTTGGGAGTTATTCCAAAACAAGAGGCAATTAAAATTAATACTAGTGCAAAAGTAGACTTTAAAAGAATGCTTGAAATTGAACAAGAAACAAAACATGACGTTGTAGCATTTACAAGAATGATTTCTGAAAATCTTGGATTAGAAAAAAAGTGAATTCATCTTGGACTAACTTCTACAGATATTGTTGATACAGCTCAAAATAAAATGATTCAACAATCAAATGAAATTTTGGAAAGTGTATTAATTAATTTAAGAGAAGTTATTAAACAAAAATCTCAAGAAACAAAAAAAATAATTATAATGGGAAGAACACATGGAATGTATGGAGAACCTACATCACTTGGATTAAAATTTTTACTATGATTTGATGAAATAAATAGACAAATTGAGAGATTAAATTTGGCAAAAAAACAAATCGAAGTTGCTAAAGTATCTGGCTCAATGGGTAATTATGCAAATTTAGAAATTGAAATAGAAGAATATGTTGCAAAGGCAATGGATTTAAATATGGACAATATTTCTACACAAGTTACTCAAAGAGATAGACATGCTTTTTTAATATCTGTAATAGCAAATATTGCATCAACTTTAGAAAAAATAGCTACAGAAATAAGACATTTTCAAAGAAGTGAAGTTCAAGAAATATGTGAGGGTTTTGGAGAGAAACAAAAAGGTTCAAGTTCAATGCCTCACAAAAAAAATCCAATAAGTTCTGAAAATATTTGTGGTTTGTCTAGATATGCAAGATCATTTGTAAATATAGCTTTTGAAAATAATGTTTTATGACATGAAAGAGATATATCTCATAGTTCAAATGAAAGACTAGTTTTTCCTGATATTTATAATATAATTACTTATGTATCAAAAAGAATGGCTTCTACAATAAAAGATTTGGTAATAAATAAAGATAAAATTGAATTGCATATTAATGAACAAAAAGGAATATTTTACAGTCAAAGAGTATTGACACATATTTTAATGAACTATAATTTTTCAAGAGAAGAAATTTATGATTTTATTCAAAAATGTACTTTAGAGTGTCAAAAAACAAAGAAGGATTTTAAAGAAATTTTACTTAAAAATGGAATTAAAAATTTTATTCCAAAGGAAAAAGAATTAAATGATCTTTTTGATATTAATTTTTTCATAAGAAATGTAGAAAAAATTTTTAGAAGGGTGATGAAATAAATTATGGAAAATCAAAAGTTAATTACTTTAATTACAGAAGAGGAAATTAAAGCAGCAATTACTAAAGCTGGAACAGATATTGGTAAAAAATATGAAGATCAACAATTAATTATAGTTGCAGAACTTTCTTCTTCATTTATTTTTATAGCTGATTTAATTAGAGAGTTACCAATTGATGCAACAATTCAATTTGTAACTACATATAATGAAAATGAAGAATTACTAATAGATTTAGGATTGAAAAAAAGTTTAAAAGGAAAAAATGTTTTAATTGCAAATGATATTTTAAATAAGGGAACTAGATTAGAAAAATTATATAATTTAGTGAAAAAAGAAGAACCAGCATATGTACAAATTTTAAATTTAGTTGAAAAAAATAATAAAGAAAGAACTGTACATTTTGAAAGTACATCTTTATTTAAATTAGAAGATGTATTTATTGTTGGATATGGATTAACTTATAAAGAAAGTTACAGAGGACTAAAAGGTATATATAGTCTTTCAATAGAAGAATAATTATGAAAAAAACATTTTATGTAACTACACCAATTTACTATCCAAGTGGAAATTTGCACATAGGTCATGCATACACAACAACATTAGCTGATGTTATTGCTAGATATAAAAAAGAAAACGAATATGAAGTTTTCTTTTTAACAGGTTCTGATGAACATGGACAAAAAATTGAACAAAAAGCTAAGGAAAATAATTTAGCTCCAAAAGAATATGTTGATCAAATTGTAAAAAGTTTTATTAATTTATGAAAAATTTTAGATATTGACTATGATCGTTTTATTAGAACAACTGATGAAGATCATATTTTTGCAGTTAAAGAAATTTTTACAGAATTACTAGAAAAAGATTTAATTTATCCTTCAACTTATAAAGGAAAATATTGTATTAGTTGTGAGGAATTTTTAACTGCAGAACAAATGGATGATTTTTTTCATCATACAATTTGTGGTAAAGAAGCTATTGATTTTGAAGAAGAAACATATATGTTAAGAGTTTTTAAATTTCAAAAATATCTCCAAGAATTATTTGAAACTAATTTTTTGGAGCCTGAACCAAGGAAAAAAGAAATGTTAAATAGCTTTATAAATAATGATTTAGAGGATTTATCAGTTACACGAGTAAGTTTTAATTGGGCAATTCAAATTAATGAAAATCCAAAACATGTTATTTATGTATGACTTGATGCTCTTTCAAATTACATTACAGCATTAGGATTTAAATCAAAAAATGATGCTTTGCTAAAAAAATTCTGAAGTGAAAATACAGAAATTTTACAAATAATTGGAAAAGAAATTACAAGATTTCATTCAATTTATTGACCTGTAATGTTACATTCCTTAGGTCTTAAAGCTCCAGACAAGTTATTATCACATGGATGAATTTTAAGTGGAGATAAAAAAATGTCTAAATCAATTGGAAATGTTTTAGATCCAATTGAAATTATCAAAAAATATTCAAGTGATGCTTTAAGATTTTATATCATTAATAATTTACCAACAGACAAAGATGGAAGTTTTACAGATGAACTTTTTGTTGAGTCATTTAATAATAATCTTGCAAATAATATAGGAAACATAATATCAAGAGTTTCAAATATGATTATAAAATATTTTGAAGGTCAACTTCCTAAAAAAGATGTTTCAAAACATTGATTAACTAAAAAAGCTTTTGAAACAATTGATGAGTATAAAAAATTAATGGATATATATAATATGTCTGAAGCAACACAAGTTGTTTTAAGTTTATCTCAAGAATGTAATAAATTTATTGAAGATTCAAAACCTTGAATTTTAGAAAAAGAAGGTAAAACAGAAGAGCTATTAGAAGTATTAACTGTATTACAAAAAAATATTGTAATTATTTCTTATCTTTTAAAACCTATTTTAGTAAAAACTTATCCAAGTATGATTATGCAAATGGGATTAAAACCAGAAATAATTAGTTTTAAAAATATAAAACAAGATTTTGATTATGACAAAATTATTAATAAACTAGTTTTATTTGAAAGAATAAAATAATTTTTAGAATGGAGGCATGCACATGCAAGCTGATATAGTTGTAGTTGGTGCAGGCCATGCAGGAGTAGAAGCAGCACTAGCATCTGCAAGATTAAGAAAAAAAACAATTTTAGTAAATTTATATAAAGATAAAATTGCAACAATGCCTTGTAATCCATCAATTGGAGGACCTGCAAAAGGTATTGTAGTTAGAGAAATAGATTCACTTGGTGGAGAAATGGCTAAAGCAGCAGATTCTACTGCTTTACAAATAAAACTTTTAAATTCATCAAGAGGACCAGGTATTTGAGCTTTAAGAGCTCAATCTGATAAAATTGAATATTCAAAATATATGCAAAGGGTTGTAGAAAATCAAGAAAACTTAGAACTTTATATAGGAATAGTTAAAGATATAACTTTGGATTCAAAAAATAAAGTTAAATCTGTTTTATTAGAAGATGGTAATGAGATTTTTTGTAAAGCAGTTGTTTTAACAACAGGTACATATTTGTCATCTTTAATTTATAGAGGTGAAGAAAAATATGAAAGTGGACCAAATGATGAAATTACAACAAAATCTTTAAGTCAAACTTTAATTAAACTTGGATTAAAAACTTTTAGATTTAAAACTGGAACACCACCAAGAGTTAAAAAAAACTCAATTGATTTATCAAAGGCAATTATTGAGCCTGGAACAAATGAAAATTTGGCTTTTTCTTTTTCTACTAATAAATTTATACCTTTTGAAGAGCAAGAAGTTTGTTATTTAATTCATTCAACTTCTGAAACAAAAAAAATAATAGAAGATAATTTATATAAATCTGCTATGTATTCAGGAGAAATTGAATCTGTAGGACCAAGATATTGTCCAAGTTTTGAAGATAAAATAGTAAGATTCAATACAAAAGAAACTCATCAAATATTTTTAGAACCAGAATCAAAATTACTTGATACATTTTATGTACAAGGTTTTTCAACTTCAATGCCTATTGAAATTCAAGATAAAATGTTAAGAAGCTTACCTGGCTTTGAAAATGTTGTAGTTGATAAATGAGCATATGCAATTGAGTATGATTGTGTTGATCCTCAGCAATTAAAATTATCATTAGAGTTAAAATTAGTTAATAATTTATTTTTAGCTGGTCAAATTAATGGAACAAGTGGTTATGAAGAAGCTGCTGGTCAAGGTTTAATTGCTGGCATAAATGCTGTAAGAAAAATTGATAATAAAGAACCATTAATTTTAAAAAGAAATGAATCTTATATTGGAGTTATGATTGATGATTTAATTAATAAAGGTGTAATTGAACCTTATAGACTTCTTACTAGTAGAGCAGAAAATAGATTAACTTTAAGAAATGATAATTCAGAAATTAGATTAAAAAAATATGGTTATGAAATTGGCTTAGTAAGTGAAAAGCAATGAAAAGATCATAAAAAATTTGAAAAAGAAATTTATACTCAAATAGAGTCATTAAAAGAAATTAGATTTAGTCCAAAAAGTGAACTTGCAATTGAATTAAAAGAAAAAGATCAAGCAATTCTTAATCAAGGATTTAGTGCTTTTGAAATTCTAAAACAACCTAAAGTTGATATTAATATTTTTAAAAAATATATTGAAGAATTAAATACTTTATCAAAACAACAACTTCAAACGTTGTTAATTTTAATTAGATTTGAAGGTTATATTAAAAAAGAAAATGAAACAATTGATAAGTTTATTAAGTTAGAAAGTAAACAAATACCTAAAGATATAGATTATTCAAAAGTTGAAAATATTGCTGTTGAAGCTAGACAAAAATTAGAAAGAGTTAGACCAAATTCAATAGGTCAAGCATCAAGAATAACTGGTGTGAATCCTGCAGATATTCAAATGTTATTATTTCACTTAAAGAAAAAATATAACGAGGTATAAAAATGTGATAAAGGTAAATAAGAAAAATAAAACTAAAAACAAAATATTTGAGTTTCTCTCTGTATTTTCAATGACATTTGGTATTGTTGTTGGTAGTGGAATTTATTTAAAAAATGCTGGTAGTAATGGAGTTTTAGCAAAAGCTGGAAATAATCCATATCTTGCTATATCTATTTGAATTTTAATGGCAGTTTTTTGTTGCATGATGATGTTGGTTTTTATTGAAATATCTAGTTCAACAAAAAATGGAGAACACAATACACTAACAATATGAGCAGGAAGATTTGTTGGAAGAAGATATGGTTCTTTTATTACAATTCTTTATGCATTAATTTATTTACCTGTATTAATAATAATTGGAGCTTTATTTACAACTAGTAGTTTTTTCCAGTCCTTAGATATTATTTATAAGTTCTCAACTGGTGATACTCAATCTCAAATAATATCTTATGAGGCTAAAGTTGCTGTTGAAATATTTGTATCAGCTATTTTATTATTTTTATTTCAAATTATGAATACTTATAGTACAAAATCAGGAAAGATATTACAAACAATATTATCATTTCTAAAATTTATATCTTTATTAACTGTTCTTATAGCAGGAATTACTTTTTTTTCTATTGGTAATGAAAACTCATTTAGTCCTGATAATGTAAAACCATTTAAGTTTAGTAATATATTTATGACAATGGTTCCAATAATGTTTGCCTTTGATGGATTTTTATATTCTGCTGCAATACAAAAAGATTGTGAACATAAAGGAGTTGTTGCACCAGCAATGATGACAGGAATAGTTGCAGTATCAGCATTTTATATAATTATTACAATTGCAATTTTTATGGGAGCAAGTGATGGTAATATATTAAATATTTTTGAAAAAGTAGATCCTAGAGCCCATTTTGCATTTAATTTAATTATAACAATAACATTACTTACTATGGTTAATGTATATAGTATAATTTATCCATTAGTTATAAAAGTTTCAATTGAAGAGAAATTTATTTATTCAAAAAATGGAGCTGAATTATCAAAACTAAAATCTAGTTGAATAGCAATGGCAATAGTTTCATTATTTTTTATAACTTTTGTTACTACTGGTTTACTTTTAGAAAATAATTTTTTATATACAGCTTATTTATCATCTGATTCAACAATACTAATAGTTTATTTATTAAATTTACCTATTTTAGTGCAAATGTTAAGAAATAGAAAAACAAAAAAAGTTAAAGTTAAAAAAGTTAAGGGTGCTTATTTTGCTGGAATATTTTCTTGTTCAATGTTAATATTTATGTTAGCTCTTATTCATTTTTTCAATATTTTAGATCCAATTATTAGAAAAGACAATTTAGTTGCTCCTTTAATTTGATTAATTTTTATAATAATATTGGTTATAGCTTGAATTGTTAATGAACTTATTATTTCAAAAAATAATGTTGATGAAAATGACTTTTATTTTAGAATAAATCTCAAAAATTGATTTAAATATGATAAACAAAAATGTTTAGAGGATTTTAAAAATAGAAAGGAACTTCAAAATGATAAAAGTAAATAAAACAAATAAAAGAAAAAATAAAACATTTGAGTTTTTAACTATATTTTCAATGGTTTTTGGTATTGTTGTTGGGGGAGGAATATATTTAAAAAACTCAGGTAAAAATGGAGTATTGGCACAAGCAGGTAATAATCCATATCTTGCACTTTCTGTTTGAGTATTTATAGGTGTATTGTGTTCATTAATAATGCTTAGTTTTATTGAAGCAGCATCTTCAAAAACTAAGTTAGGACATTCAACTGCTCAAAGTTGAGCAAATACATTTATAAATAGAAAAACAGCGTCTATGTGCTCTATTTTATATATATGTATGTATCTTCCTATTTTAGCTGGTTTAGGTGCTCTTTTTACAATAAATACTCTTTTTAATGGAATAGATATTTTTTATTATTCAACAACAGGTATTTATTTAGTTGAAAAATTAGGACGAGTAGAGTTTATGATAATTAAAATATTTTTATCAACATTACTTTTAGTTGGTTTTTCACTAATGAATATTTATACACATAAACCAAGTAAAATGATTCAAAGTATATTTACAATTGTTAAATTTATTCCTTTATTTTCTGTAGTAGTTGGAGGTTTTACATTATTTATACTGAACCCTTCTGTAAATAATTCATTTAATCCAAAAAATTCAACTATTAATAGTTTTGGAATTAGTCCATTTTTTGCAACAATTTTACCTATACTATTTGCCTTTGATGGATTTATATATGCAGCAACTTTACAAAAAGATTGTGAACATAAAGAAGTTGTTCCTGTAGCAATGCTTTCAGCAATAATTGCAGTTACATTATTTTATATAATTATTACTGTAGCTGTATTTTTAGGTGCAGAAGATGGTAATATATTTAATTTTTTTGATAATCTTTTTATAAAAAGTCCATGAGCTGCACTTATTTTTAAAATAATAATAGCTTGTACTTTATTAACAACTGTAAATGGTTATACTACACTTATTCCTAAAACAGTTCAATCAGCAGTTGAAGAAGGTTTTATTTATACTAAATCTAGAAGTGAAAAAATTAGTTATATTAAATCAGGTTATATAGGAATGATAATAACTCTTTCTATTTATACTTTATTTTTAATTATTTCTATATGTATTGGATTTATATCTAATCCAAATGGAAAACAAGAAATTAATTATTTTCTTGTTGCAGATTATTCTTCTAATAGTACAGTAATGTTTGCTTTTATTATATATTTAATTTTAATGATTGCAGTTCTTCATAATCGAAAAACAAATAAAGTTGAAGTCAATAAAGTTAAAGGTGGATTTGTTATTGGTATAATTACTACAACTATATTAATAATTGTTATGGGCTATATATACTATGATTTTTTTATAAATAAATTTAAAGATAAAGAAAAAATGATTGATCCAATTCTTTTAATATTTTTTGCTTTAATTATTGCTTTAGTTTGAGTTATTAATGAGTGTTTACTTTCAAAATCAAATATTGATGAAAATGATTTATATTTAAGAATTCAACCTAGAAATTGATTTAGATATAATAAAGAAATAGAAATTGAAAAATATAAAAGAAAACTAATGTAAAATAAAAAAACATAAGATTTTTTATTTTTTTTGGAGGTATTCTAATATGAACTGAAATAAATTTAGTGAATTAAATATTGTATTTACACAAAAACAAAAACAAAATTTAATAAAATATAAAGATATTCTTCAAGAACAAAATAGAATACATAATTTAACTGCAATAATACAAGACCAAGAAATTATAGATAAGCATTTTTATGATTCATTAATATTTACAAAAGTTTTTAATCCAGATAGTTTAGAAATATTAGATATTGGAACAGGAGCTGGTTTTCCAGGTATTGTTTTAAAAATAATGTTTCCTAATTCAAAAATTTATTTATTAGAATCAAATGGAAAAAAAATTAATTTTCTAAATACAGTAATTAAGGAATTAGAGTTAGAAAATATTTGAACTTTAAAAATTAGAGCAGAAGAATATGCAATCAAAAATAAGGAAAAGTTTGATGTAATAATATCAAGAGCAATGGCACCGCTAAATATTTTATTAGAAGTTGGTGTTCAAGCTCTTAAAATTAAAGGAATATTTATTTGTTTAAAATCTAAAAATATAGCAAATGAATTAAAAGATTTAAATAATCAAGAAACTAAACTTGGTTTAAGTTTATATAAAAAGCAAAATTATGAGGATGAAATATTGGGGGAAAGAAATAATATTTTTTATATTAAAAATTGTTCAACACCAACTGAATATCCAAGACTGTACAGTCAAATAAGAAAAAGACCATTAGGAAAATAGTATATATTTAGGGTATAATAATCACTATGAGAGGTAATTTATGGCAAAAGTAATTTCAATTTCAAATCAAAAAGGTGGTGTGGGGAAAACAACTACATCAGTAAATTTAGCTTGCGGGCTTGCTTTAGCAAATAAAAAAGTTTTACTTATAGATATGGATCCTCAGTTTAATGCAACTACAGGTGTTGGATTTGAGATAGATAGTAATACTTTGAGTATGTATCATGTATTTATTGGTGAAAAACAACTTTCAGAAGTAATAATAAAAAATATTAAACCAAATATAGATTTAGCTCCAAGTTCAATTGATGTTGCAGCTGTGGATTTAATTTTGTTGGAACAAAAAACAAACAATCAAAATATTTTAAGAGATGAAATAGAAAAAATATCGAATTCATATGATTTTATTATTATTGATTGTCCTCCAAGTTTAGGATTAATTAATAGAAATAGCTTAGCTATTTCTGATACAGTTTTAATTCCTATTCAAGCAGAACATTATGCTATGCATGGGGTTGCACAACTTTTAAGAACTATTAAAAAAGTTAAAGAAACATTAAATTCTAATTTAACAATTGAAGGTGTTTTAGTAACAATGTTTGATTCACGTACAAGATTAGCTCATGATGTTTTAGAAGAAATAATGAAAACTTTTGGTCCAAAAGTTTATAAATCAGTTATACCAAGAAACATTAAAATTTCTGAATCTTCAATGGAAGGTAAATCAATTTATGAATATGATAAAAATGGAGCAGGTGCAATTGCCTATATTGATTTTGTAAAAGAGGTGCTAAAAGAAAATGGCCAAAACTAAAGGAAAGTATAATTTTAAGGGACTAGATGATATTTTTGGAGAATCAGTTTCAGATATAATTGGTGTTATTGAAAACGATAAAGAAAAAAATAATAGTAATAAAACTATGATTAGTATTGATTTATTAAAATCAAATCCATTTCAACCAA
Source organism: Spiroplasma endosymbiont of Atherix ibis (assembly GCF_964020005.1). Taxonomy (NCBI): domain Bacteria; kingdom Bacillati; phylum Mycoplasmatota; class Mollicutes; order Entomoplasmatales; family Spiroplasmataceae; genus Spiroplasma; species Spiroplasma endosymbiont of Atherix ibis. The sequence goes on along the minus strand of NZ_OZ026474.1, from coordinate 1,043,549 downwards.
GAAAAACTTTTGAAGAGGAAGAATTACAAGAACTTGCTGATTCAATTAAGACTCATGGTATTATTCAACCAATAATTGTTAATAATAAAAACGAAATAGTAGCAGGAGAAAGAAGAACAAGAGCCGCAAAATTAGTTGGACTAAAAGAAATTCCAGCTATTATTTTAGAACTTAGTTCAAATCAAATGGAAGAGTTTGCAATTATTGAAAATATTCAAAGAGTAGATCTACTTGATATAGAAGAAGCTGTTGCTTATAAAAAATTATCAACTAACTTAAAATTGAAACAAGAAGAAATTGCAACAAGAGTTGGTAAATCAAGATCACATGTTGCAAATATTATGAGACTTTTAAATTTACCTCAGAAAGTTCAAGATGTAATGTTACAAAGAAAAATTACTATGGGTCAAGCTAAACCATTACTTTCAATTATTAATAATGAAGAATTATTAGACTCAATCTTTAAAAAAATAATAGAGCAGGATTTAACAGCAAGAGCAATTGAACAATTAATTAAAAATAATAACTTAAAAGAAGTTGAAAAACCAAATGCTTCTAAAAGTCCTTCAGTTATTTATACTGAGAATAAAATTATGAGAAGATTGGGAACAAAAGTTACAATTGATAATGGAAAATTGACAATTAGATATTTTAATGATGATGATTTGAATAGAATATTAGAGTTATTAGGATTAACAGATGAAGATTAATATAGGTGATAAAATTTATTTAAAAAAAGTTCATCCAAGTAAAACAATTTTTTGAATTGTTATAAGAATTGGAAGTATATACGAATTAAATTCTAATATTAATCAAAATTTAATATTAGAATTTTCAAAAGATTCTCTTATTAAAAGTATAAAAAAAATAGAAAGTGAAAGTTAATATGGGATTACAAGTTGGAATAGTAGGTTTACCAAATGTTGGGAAATCAACTTTATTTAATGCAATTACAAATTCAAAAGTTGAAGCTGCAAATTATCCTTTTGCAACAATAGAACCTAATGTTGGAGTTGTAGAAGTTCCAGATTGAAGATTAGATAAATTAGCAACTATATTTAATTCTAAAAAAACTATTTATACTACTATTGAATTTGTTGATATTGCAGGATTAATAGCAGGTGCAAGTAAAGGTGAAGGTTTAGGAAATGCTTTTTTAGCTAATATTAGAGAAACTGATGCAATTTGTGAAGTTATAAGATGTTTTGATTCAAAAGAAATAACTAATGTTGAAGGTAATGTGGATCCAATTAGAGATATTGAAATAATTGAATTAGAATTAATTTTAGCTGATGAAGCAAGTGTTAAAAAAAGACTTGCAAAAGTTGAACCAAAATTTAAATCAACAAAAGATAAAGATATTATTTTTGAATATAATTTGCTTAAAAAGTTAGAAAATCAATTATCTGAAGGTAAATTACTAAATAAGTTAGATTTTGAAGAAGAAGAAAAAATTGCAATTAAATTTTTTCAATTACTAACTACAAAAAAAATTATTTATGTAGCAAATGTTGGAGAAAATGAAATTAGAGAAGATAATGATTATGTTAAACTTGTAAAAAAATATGCTCAATCATGTAATTCACAAGTTGTTAAAATCTCTGCAAAAATAGAAGAAGAATTAAGTGAAATTGATAAAAATGATAAGCAAATATTTTTACAAGACGCAGGAATTGAAACTTCTGTATTAGAACAATTAATCAGAGCAGCTTATTCAACTCTTGATTTAAAAACTTATTTTACTTGTGGTCCACAAGAGGCAAGAGGATGACAGTTTAAAGAAGGTTCAACTGCTCCTCAATGTGCAGGTATTATTCACACAGATTTTGAAAAAGGATTTATTAAAGCAGATGTTTATAAATGTGAAGATATATTTGAATTGGGTGATGAACAAGCACTTAAAAATAGTGGAAAAATTAAGTTAGAAGGAAAAAACTATATTGTTCAAGATGGAGATGTATGTTTCTTTAAATTTAATAAATAAAATTTTACGATTTATTAACTAAATTAGATATAAATCGTTTTTTATTTTATAATTATTTTGTTATAAGGAGTTATTATGATATTTAAAGTAGGATTTTCAAAAGATAGTCATAACCTAGTTGAAGGTAAAGAAATTACTCTTGGGGGAATAAAAATACCTTCTTCTCAAGCAATTAGTGCTTACAGTGATGGTGATATTATAATTCATTGTCTTGCAGAATCTATTTTTGGTTCTATGGGATTAGAAGATTTAGGAGAAAATTATAATTCAAAAACTATGGAAAAAAACTTTAGTTCATTATTAATGTTAGAAGATGCAAAAAAAATTTTGTTACAAAATAATTGTAAGATATCTAATATTGATATTTTAGTTGAATTAGACTATCCTAAACTAACACAATGAAAATTTAAAATAAAAGAAAATCTTTCAAAAATTTTAAATATAAAATTAAATCAAATCTCTGTTAAAGCTACAACAACAGAAAATAATTTCCCAAATATAATTACAAGTTATTGCAATATTTTAATCTATAAAAGTGAGGAAAAATAAAATGAATAAATTTAGACTTAGATATGCACCAAGTCCAACAGGATTTTTACATATTGGAAATACAAGAACAGCATTAATGAATTATTTATTTGCAAGGCATTATGGTGGAGATTTTATTTTAAGAATTGAAGATACTGATATAGAGCGAAATGTAGATGGAGCAATTGAATCACAATTTGATAATATGCAATGATTAGGAATAATTCCTGATGAGTCATTTAGAAATCCAAAAGATAATTATGGTAAATATATGCAATCTCAAAAATTTGAAGTGTACAGAGAATATGCGAATAAGTTAGTAGAAAATAAAATGGCTTATAAATGTTATTGTACTTCTGAAGAATTAGAAAAAGATCGTGAGTTACAATTAGCAAAAGGAATTTTAGCACCTCGATATAATAGAAAATGTTTATTAAATAAAATTGAAGATGATTCAAAACCATTTAATATTAGATTTAAAGTTACTGAAAATAAAATTTATAAAATAAATGATATTGTTCGAGGAAATGTAGAATTTAATTCAAAAGAAATAGGAGATTTTGTAATATTAAAATCAAATGGAATTGCAACATTTAATTTTGCTGTTGTAATTGATGATTATGATATGAAAATTACCTATGTTGTAAGAGGTGAAGAACATATTTCAAATACTCCAAGACAATGTATGATTTATGAAGCTTTTGGTTGAAAAGAACCTATCTTTTGTCATTTGACTTTAATTGTTGATGAAACTAAGAAAAAACTTTCAAAAAGAAGTGGCAATGCAATGTTTTTTATTTCTCAATACAGAGAGCAAGGATATCTTCCAGAAGCAATTTTTAACTATATTTCATTATTAGGGTGAAGTCCTAATAGTGAACAAGAAATTTTCTCAAAAGAGGATTTAATAAAAATTTTTGATGAGAAAAGATTTTCTAAATCACCAAGTACATTTGATATGGTAAAAATGAAATGAATTAATAGTCAGTGAATTAAAAATATGTCTGAACAAGATTATGTAAAATTTGTAATTAATTTTGTTGATCAAAATAAGTTTAATTTAAAAAATAAATATGAAATATGAATAAATTCAGTTTTATTACTATTTAAAAAAGAATTAGAATATGGTTTGCAAATAAATGATCATTTGGATATATTCTTTGATAAAAAAATAGATATAAAAACTAAAGAAACTTTAAAAGAATTTGGAAATTTAAAGGAAATGATGTCTTTTTTAGCAAAAGAAATAGAAAATATTAAGGATTTTACAGAAGAAAATATTAAAAAATTAATTAAAGAAACTGGTAATAAATTTGAAAAAAAAGGTAGAGAATTATTTATGCCAGTAAGAATTTATACAACTTTAAGTGAACATGGTCCTGAATTAGCAAAAACAATTTATTTAATTGGTAAAGATAAAATTTTAGTTAATATAAATAGCTTTAAGTAAGAGGTAAGTTATGGAGAAATTTATAAGAGATAATGTTCATGGAGAAATTTATATAGAGGATAAAGTTTTCCTAGAATTAATTGATACAGATGAGTTTCAAAGATTGAGAAGAATAATTCAACTTGGAGGAGGACAATTTGTTTTCCCAAGTGCAAATCATACAAGATTTTCACATTGTATTGGTGTTTATCATGTTATTTGCAAATTTCTTGAAAATGAAAAAATAAATAAACATATTTCAGATAAAGATAAAAGAGTATTAAAAATAGCAGGTTTACTTCATGATATAGGTCATGGACCTTTTTCTCATACATTTGAAACTATTTCATCAATAAGTCATGAACAATACAGTGTAGATTTAATAAAAGGTGATACTCAAATAAATAAAGTATTATTAAATAATGGAGTTGACCCAAAAGAAGTTGTTTCTGTAATTGAAGGAAATCACAAAAATAAAGTTGTTAATTTATTAGTATCTAGTCAACTTGATGCAGATAGATTAGATTATCTTCAAAGAGATTCAATTGGTGCTGGTGTTAATTATTCTAAACCTGATATTGACTGAATAATTAGAAATGCAACAATTCAAGAAGATAAAATAGTTTTTGCAAGTAAATCTTTAAATGCAATAGAAAATTTTTTATTAGGTAGATATCATATGTTTAAACAAGTCTATGAGCATAAAATTTCTACTGCTTTCGATAATACTTTTAAAATGTGATTTAAGAGATTTAAAGATCTTTATATAGCAGGGTTTAAATTTAAAAATTCACAAATTGTAGAATTATTTAGAGAAGTATTTGAAAAGAAAACAATGCCTTTAGATAAATATATATTTTTAGACGATTATACTATGTTTGATATATTTAAAATCTTAAAAAAAGAAAATGATGAAATACTAATGGATTTATCAAATAGATTATTAAATAGAAAATTTTTAAAAGTTTCATATGATATGACAGAAAAAGATTTTAATAAATTAAAATCTGAATTTAAAGGAGAAACCAAGTATTATTTTGATTGTGTAGAAATAAAAAATGTATTTATTTATAAAGATAGCATTGGCAAAAAAGATGAAAACATTTATATTTTAAAAAATGATAAATTAAATAATCTTAAGGAATTATCAGAAATTTTAAATATTGATTGAGAAAAGAATGTAAAAAAAGTTTATATTTTTCCCAATGTATAATGTAAAATAGAATTTATGGAGGAAATTGTTATGAACAAACTATCACCAATTAATTTGACTTATGATTACTTAAATGAATGCAAAGACAGTGCTTCATTTGAAGATATCTGAAATACAATTTCAAAAGACATAAGTGGAGATAATGATAGCAAAAATGAAATAATAGCTGAACTTTATAGTGATTTAGTTTTAGATAATAGATTTGCATTAACATCAGATGGTAAATGAGGTTTAAGAGAATATCTTAAATTTGATGATGTTAAAAAGCAATATGAATATGTTGATAAATTTGAAACAACAGAAGAGTTTGGAGATCTAGAACCTGAATCTATACTTGGTTTAGATACATATGATGAAGATACAACTGAAGGTGTTGGAAAAATGAAAAATCTATTAAATCTAAATACAGATGATGATTCAATAGATTCAACTATAGATGACGATGATGATGAGGAAGATTATTAAAATTAAACTTAATTATAAGTAGTTTTTATCAACTACTTTTTATTTTTAAAGGAGAAAGTTAAATTATGACAAAACATATTTTTATCACAGGAGGAGTAGTTTCTGGACTAGGAAAAGGTATTACTGGAAGTTCTCTTGGAGTACTTTTAAAAAATAGTGGATTAAAAATATTTATGCAAAAATTTGATCCATATTTAAATATTGATCCAGGTACTATAAATCCTATAGAACATGGAGAAGTTTATGTAACTGATGATGGGGAAGAAACTGATTTAGATTTAGGACATTATGAAAGATTTATAGATGTTAATTTATCAAAAAATTCTTCAACATCAGCTGGAAGAATTTATTATGAAACTTTAGAAAAAGAAAGAAATGGTAAGTATGGAGGAAAAACAGTACAAGTTATTCCTCATATTACTAATGAAATAAAACAAAAAATTTATAAAGCAGAAATTGAAAGTAAAGCTGATGTAGTTATTACAGAAATTGGGGGAACTGTTGGAGATATTGAATCTCAACCTTTTTTAGAAGCTTTAAGACAAGTTAGAATGGAAAAAGGTAAAGAAAATGTAATGTTTATTCATGTTGCATTATTACCATATTTAAAAGTTTCAGGAGAATTTAAAACAAAACCAATTCAACATTCAGTTAAAGAATTATTAAGTTTAGGAATACAACCAGATGTTATTGTTGCAAGAAGTGAAATGGAGTTTAATCAAAAATTAAAAGATAAAATATCACTACTTTGCAGTATTCCAGTAGAAAACGTTATTGAATGTCCAGATAGTGACTCTATTTATAAAGTACCTTTAATTATAGAAAAAGGTAGTTTGCATAAAATTGTTGCAAAACAATTAAATTTAAAGTTAAAAGAAACCAAATTAGAAGATTGAAAAAAATTAGTCAATAATATTGATAATTCAAAAGATATTCTTAAAGTTCATATTGTTGGAAAATATGTTGAATTAAGTGATGCTTATTTATCTGTAATGGAATCATTAAAATTTGCGGGATATGAAATTAATAAAAAAATAAAATTTATTTGAGTTAATGCTAGAAAACTTACAGAAAAAAATATTGAATCTGAATTATCAAATGCTCAAGGAATTTTAGTACCTGGAGGATTTGGCGAGGATGGTTTAGAAGGAAAAATTTTAGCAGCTAAATATGCAAGAGAAAATAATATTGCTTATTTAGGAATTTGTTTAGGTATGCAAGTAGCTTGTATTGAATTTGCAAGAAATATTTTAAAATTAAAAGATGCTCATACAACAGAAATTAACCCTGATACAAAAAATCCAATTATTGATATTATGGAAGGTAAAAATAGAGAAAATATTGGAGGAACATTGAGGTTAGGAAGATATATTACTTCTTTAAAAGAAGGCACTCTTGCACATACTCTTTATAAAGAAAAAATTGCTATTGAAAGACATAGACATAGATATGAATTTAATAATCAATTTAGAAAAGCTTTTGAAGAAAAAGGAATAATTTTTTCAGGTTTATTTTTAGAACAAGATTTAGTAGAAATTATTGAATATCCTAAAAATGATTTTTTTATAGCTTGTCAATATCACCCAGAATTTACATCAAGACCTAATAGACCAAATCCTTTATTTATGGGATTTATAAATGCGATTAACAAAAAATAATTATATATTTTTTGTTTTTTTATTTAAAATTAAATTAGGAGACAGATATGAAAAAAATAACTACAAAAAATATAGCAATTTGTGGATTAATAATATCATTTATGTTTGGTATTGGTGCTTTATCTTCATTTATTTCAAATATTAGTGGTAAAAATATTTTTCAAATATCAGATACGATTTATTTATCTTTATTAAATTTTTTAAACCCTTTTTTATTAATTATTTCAGCATCTATTTCAGGAGTACTAATTGATTTATATGCAGGAGGATTTATTTATATGCCTATAACTATAGTTGTTAAAGTTCTTATAGGTATTACTTTTTTACTTTTAAAAAAAATTATACCTTTATATTTAAATATAATTATAAGTTATATATGAGTATTTATATATGTACTATATGCATTTTTAGTTTTTGACTCTTCTATAGCTATTGTAGAAGTTATTACTGATTCAATTCAATATACATTTACAATTGTTTTTGCGATAATATTTTATTTAAGTTTTAACAAAGTAAATTTAAAACAAAAAATAATTGCTAAAAATGATTTAGAAATTGAAAAATTATAATAAAGCAAGAAAAACATATATTAAGTAAAGATAAAGGGGTATAATGTTAAAGTATAAAATATCTTTATAGGAGGAAATAGAAATATGTCAAGAATTTATCATTCAAAATTAGTGAATGCTACAAAAATGGTTAAAGAAGCACATACAAATAAATATGCTATTGGGCATTTTAATATTAATAACTTAGAATGAACTAAAGCAATTTTAGAAGCAGCTCAGGAATCAAAAACACCTGTTATTATTGCTACTTCAGAAGGAGCTTTAAAATATATGGGAGGAGTTAAAGTTGTTGTTGGTATGGTTAATGGTCTATTAGAGTCATTAAATATTACTGTACCAGTTGCTTTACACTTAGATCATGGTCAATCAATTGAGGTTGCTAAAAAATGTATAGAAGCAGGATATTCATCAGTTATGTTTGATGGATCACATTTACCATATGAAGAAAATATTGCAAAAGTTAAAGAATTAATGGAATTTGCAAACGCTCATGAAGTATCAGTTGAAGCTGAAATTGGTTCAATTGGTGGAGAAGAAGATGGTGTTGTAGGTGAAGGTGAATTAGGAGATCCAAAGCAAGCAGCTGAAATGGCAACTACAGGAATATCAATGTTAGCTGCTGGAATTGGAAATATTCATGGTAAATACCCAGAATGATGAAAATCATTATCATTTGATACACTAGAAGAATTACAAGCAGCGTGCAAATTACCAATGGTATTACATGGAGGATCAGGAATTCCTCAAGATCAAGTTGAAAAATCTATTAAATTAGGAATATCAAAAATTAATGTTAATACTGAATTACAATTATCATTTAGAGATGCTACAAGAGAATATATTGAAGCTAAGAAAGACTTAGATGATGAAGCAAAAGGATTTGATCCTCGTAAATTACTTGCACCAGGATTTAAAGCTTTAAAACAAACTTTTTTAGATTTAACAAAAGTGTTTGGTTGCCAAGGTAAAGCAAAATAATTATAAAATATTAAGGAGAAAAGAAAATGAACTTAACAGTTGAAGAAAAAGTAAAAATTATTAATGACTTTAAAAATAGTGGAGTTACTGCAACTCAATTTGCACCAACTAGAAATGTAAGTGTTATTTCTCTAAGAAATTGAGTTAAAAGATACGAACAAGGTGGAATTGAAGCTCTTAAAACTAAATATGAAAAATAGGTTTTTTGACTATTTTTTTATGTAAAAATATCTGCAAAAAGAGAGAAAAATAAAATGAAGAAATGAATTGAAGAAAATAAAATCTATTTAAGTAATCATTGATTATCTATTTTAGCAAAAATTATATTAGCTTTTTTAGGTCTTTTTATAAGTTGTTTTGGACTTGCCTTATATCAACAACCAGCTGTTGGGGGTAGTCAAATAGATTGAACACTTTATAATATAATAGCAACAATGACACCATATGGAAGTGATGGTTCAATGTTTGGAGAAAAATTTGTTTCAATTTATCCTATAGCATTATTAACTTGTAATATTATACTTATTTTATTTGCTATAGGATTTTCTATTAAACCTTCAATTGATGATTATAAATTAACAAAGAAAAATAAAATTTGAGTTTTGTTTGTTTGAATGATAATAGCTGATCTTATAATAACTTTTAGTATTCCTTTTATTATAAAAATGTTTATACCTATTGTTAGTCAATGAGTTTCTAGAGAAGGAAAATCAATTTCCTCTTCAATTGGAATTAGAAATTGATTATTTATAGCAGGATTTCTTTGTTTTGTACTTGGAATTGGTTTTTGAGTTAAATCTGGATGAATGTTGGGTCCATTTAATAATATTTGTACACAGTTTTTAAGATTAACAAAATTAAATTATACAATTGGTAGATTAATTATTGATATATTTATATTTTCTTTAGGCTTTGCTTTTTTTCCTTTTATAAAAGGTGATTCTACAAAATTGAATTTTTTTCTTACAAATTTTGGTCTCGGAACAATATGTTTTACATTTCTTGTTGGCCCGCTTGTTAATTATTTAATTTTATTTTTAGATAAAATTTGTAATTATGAAAAAATGAATAATTTAACAAATAAAAGTAGATAAACATAAAAATTAAATTTTGAAAGTATTAAAAAAATATAAAATAATAAAGCAATTAATAAATATTGTATAAGATAATATATTGAGTTAGTTTCTCTAGGAATAGAACTATCTAGTCTCTATAATTTTTATTTATATTTTTTAAATAAATCCAAAAAAAACAAGCATTTATTAATTACAACTTTAATTTTTTCTAAGTTATTTTAAAAGATAACTTATTTAGTGTTTTTAAATTTATAGAAAAGTTTTTACTTTCAATATTTCATCTATTTGAAGGTAACTTGCAAATATTAAGATATGATTAAATCCAGTTATGTATATTTCAATTTTTGTATTTATAATACTATTTTTTTTGATATAACTAGAAAAATTATAGCTGTTAAAGTTGAGATAAATAGAGAATTAGGAATTGAATATGTTATTTTTCAAAGAGTTTTATATTTGATGGAGAATTAACTATTCTTGGAGCTATTTGCAACTGTATTTCTTGATAAAAAACTTGAAATGACTATAGTAGTATTTTTCTTAATTTTGTTGTTAGTGCTTTTATTTAAAAAATTTTTTATTAAATAAAAATATTAAAATAAATAACATTTTAAAAAAATATGGTATTATTTATTTTGTATTAGAAAACTTTAAATAAAGGAAGGTGAAAACATGCCAAAAGCAAACATACATCCACAATATTTTGAAGCTAAATTTGTTTGTACAACTTGCAGCAATGAATTCATATCAGGATCAACAAAAGGTGAAGAAGTAAGAATTGATACTTGTTCAAATTGTCATCCTTTCTACACAGGAAAACAAAACTTTGCAAATGTAGAGGGACGTGTTGAAAAATTCAAAGAAAAATTTGCTAAAAAAGATGCAAAACTTGCTGAAGTTGAAAAAGCATCAGCTGCTCAAAAAGCTGAAAATCAAAAAAAATCAAAAGAAGCTAAAAAATAATTTAATACAAATAACTAGACTAGTAATTGGTCTAGTTTTATTATTTTTATTTAAAATGTTATACAATATTAAAGTTATGGAGGTTTTATATGAGTTTTACAATTAAAAATGCTAAATTTTTTAATAGAAAATTAACACCTAAAAGCATTACTTTTAGAAATAATGATTCTGAGAAAACTACTGTTATTTCTTATGATAAAAACTTAAGACGTAACTTTAAAAATATTTTACAAGGTAAATATCTTGTAAAAAATGGTTTATTTAAAATTGATGGATATGATAAAGTTAATAAACAGTGAACAAAACGAAAAGTTGCTGTAATTAAAGCAAATACTTTATTTAGAAAATGACCAGAAAAATTTTGACTATATACATCATTGCTTTTAAATAAAAACTTTTATAGTAAGGCAAAAATTAATTATATAAATAAAAAATATTCTTATTTATCTTTTATAACATCTAAAAATAATAAAACAGATTTATTAATGAGAGATAAAATAGAAACTATGATTTCAAAATTCATTGAAAACTCTTTTGAAATAGAAGAACAATGAGTCTCAGAATTTTTAAATCAAATAGTTGAATTTAACAATACAAATTTACAAAAAAGCTATGGAGATATGGAAGAACATATAAGAATTATTATTAAAGATTATTATTATCTAGTTGAAAAAACTCAAAATTTAGAACTTATTCAAACATTCTTACAAACTCTTTTTGATAAAGTTTATACACTTATGGAATTATCATCATTGTGTACTTGTGAATATGTAACAAAAAAATCAAAAGATAAGCAAAAAAGAAAATTAGCTAAGGAATTAAATTTTCACCAAATTAATTTTGTAACTAGAAAACAATTAAAAATAATAGATTTAAAAGTAAACAACATTAAAACAAAAATCTTAAAAAACAATTTCATAATTAAAAATCTTAAAAAACAAATTATTTTTGAATTAAATAAAGCTGAAATCGTTAAAAAAAGAATAAGAAATCTTGATGAATTATTTATATGAAGAAAGGCTTCTTATGATCAAAGATTTGAATTTAAAAAGAAACAAGAAAAAATGTTTTTTGAAGGTCTTTCAGATGAAGCGAGTACTTTGAGAGGAAAAATTGTTGAAGTAATGCACAAATATCATAAAAGAGTTTTAAATGATGATTGTGAAAAAGGAGATTTAGAAGAATTTAAAGTTCATAAGGCTCGATTAAAAAAAGATATTTCATCAATTTATAAGCAATCAACTTTATTTATTGATGAAACATCAAAACAACTTGGATTTGAATTTAATTTATTATCATTTAAATTAAGTAAAATGGAAGAAATTTGGTTTCAACTGTTAACTGCAATATATTTAAAAAAATATAATTTTATTTTTTATAATGTACTTGCTAAATTAAATTATAATGAAAAGCAAAATTTGTTAGCTGTAATTGATAATTTATTTAATTTAGATTCACATTTTTCAATAGTTTTTATTGAAGAAGATATTAATGAAATTCCTGAATTAAATAAGAATATTTATTTAATAAATGACCAAGAAATTATTGAAAGCAGTTTAGAAGATATTTTAAAAAAATATTGATCAACTTATGGTGGAGATTTTTTTGCAAAAAATAATAGATTTAGTTATAAATATGATGGTAAAAAATTAGAAACTATGAATGAAACAACTAAAACTCAAAGTAATCTTTTTGAACAAGTAGGTAAATTAGTTATTAATCCAATGAAAGTTCATACCAATAAAAAAGAAAATAAAAACTATATTTTAGAATTAGTTGGAATAATTATTAAAAATAATAAATTTGTTGATCCAAATATGTATGAAGCTTTAATGAAAGAAACTAATTTAAAAATATACTTTTATTCAACTGAAAAATTTGAAATAGATAAAAAAGTTAAATTATATATTGGAGAAGATTCAATTTTAAAAGTTATGTAAGGAGAATTATGGAATTAAAAGGTAATGAATTAACTTTAATTAAAAAAATTAAGGAATATAAAAATATAATAATTGCAAAACATGTTTCTCCTGATTGAGATACCCAAGGAAGTGCTTATGGATTGAGAGAAATTATTTTAAAAAATTTTGAAAATAAAAATGTATATGTTGTAGGAGAAAAATTAAATTTAGCTTTAAGAGAAGAAGACGAATCTAAGTTAAATAAAGATATTATTTCATCATCACTTTTAATTACTGTTGATGTGGCAAATTTTGACAGAGTTGATTTTTATTTTAAAAATGAAGTTAAAGAAGTTTTTAAAATTGATCATCATTTAGAAGTTGATGAGTTTGCAGAAAATAAAATAGTAGATGTAAGTGCAATAGCTTGTACTCAAGTTATTACGCTATGAGCTAATCAACTTAATTTAAAAATAACAAAAGATGCTGCTACTTATCTTTATTTTGGTCTAATAACTGATTCAGGAAGATTTCTTTTTGAAAAAACAAATGGAAGTACTTTTCAAGCTGCTAAAATTTTATTAGAAGCTGGTGTTATAATTACAGAAATATATTCACAATTATTTCTAAAAAAATTAAAATTAGCAAAATGACATAATAAAGCTTTTAATATGGCTAAATTTTATAATATAAATCAAATAGCTTTCATAAAAGTTAAAACAAAAATTTTTAAAGATTTAGATCTTGGCGAAGAGGAAATTAAAAGTGCTTTAACTGTTCTATCAGGTATTGAAGAAGTGAAAATATGAGCTCTTGCGTATAAAACTGTTGGTAGTAATAAAGTAAAACTTTCAATTAGAAGTAGAGAATTTGATATAAATTCAGTGGCAGTAAAATATAATGGTGGAGGTCACAAATTAGCATCAGGAGCTAAGCTTGATAGTTGAAGGCAATTAAATTCTTTAATTAATGATTTAAATAATTTAATTGAATAATATATAAGGGGAAAAATAATATGACATATAGAATGAATTTTAATAGTAAAAAAGGATGAATTGAATTAATTACAGGGTGTATGTTTGCAGGAAAAACTGAAGAATTTATTAAAAGATTAAAAAGATATAAATATGCTCAACAAAATGTTTTGGTATTTAAGCCACTAATTGATGATAGATACTCAAAAAAAGATATATTTTCTCATTCTGGAATGAGCATTGAGTCTATTCCTGTTAAAGACAGTAAAGAATTATTAGATATATTTTATAAAGAAAATAAAAAAGAAAAAATTGATATAATAGGTATTGATGAAATTCAATTTTTAGATAAAGATATAGTTGAAATTATTAAAAGATTAGCTGATGAAGGTATAATTGTAGTTGTAAATGGTTTAGATAAGGATTTTAAAAATGATCCTTTTCAAAATGTTGATAAATTATTAATAGAAGCTGAATATGTAGATAAATTAACATCAATTTGTCATTCTTGTGGTGGTAATGCAAATAGAACACAGAGAATAATTAATGGGAAGCCTGCAAAAGCAAATGAGCCAATTATTGTTATATCTGCAGATGAAAAATATGAAGCAAGATGCAGACATTGTTATATTAAACCAGAATAGGAGAATGGATTATGAATAAGAAAACCTTAGAAGCATTAGATGTTATGGAAAATAGAGTAATTTCTATTGATGAAACTATTCAAAAAGAAGAAATTTTAAAAGATATTAAACTTCTTACAGAATTAAATAAAGAAAGAGCAAATCTTGAAGAAATAGTTAATAAGTATAAAGAATATAAAAAAATAAATAAGGATATAGAAGAAGCAAAACAAATTTTAGAAACTGAAAAAGATGAAGAGATGAGAAGTCTTGCAAAACTTCAATTAGAAGAAGCACAAGAGAGAATAACTCATGTTGAAGATGATCTAGAACTTTTATTACTTCCTAAAGATCCAAATGATGATAAAAATGTTATTTTTGAAATTAGAGGAGCAGCTGGTGGTGATGAAGCAAATATTTTTGCAGGAGATCTTTTTAGACTTTATACAAAGTATGCAGAAAAAAATAATTGAAAAATAGAAGTTATGGATATGAATGAATCAACAACAGGGGGATTTAGTCAAATTTCATTTATGGTAAAAGGAGATAAAGTATATTCAAAAATGAAATTTGAGTCAGGTAGTCATAGAGTACAAAGAGTACCTAAAACTGAATCAAAAGGAAGAATTCAAACATCAACAGCCACTGTTGCGGTTCTTCCAGAAGTTAGTGATGTTGAAGTTGATATTAAAACAGCTGATTTAAGAATTGATACTTATAGAGCCTCAGGAGCTGGAGGACAGCATATTAATACAACAGATTCAGCTGTAAGAATTACTCATATTCCTACTGGTATTGTTGCTGCTTCACAAGATGGAAGAAGTCAACATGATAATAAAGATAAAGCAATGACATTACTAAGAGCAAGAATATATGAAGCAGAACTTGAGAAACAACAAAGTGAAGCAGCAAGTTTGAGAAAAAATGCTGTTGGTACTGGAGCAAGAAGTGAAAAAATAAGAACATACAATTATGCACAAAATAGAGTTACTGATCATAGAGTTAATTTAACATTAAATAAATTAGATCAAGTAATGGAAGGTAATTTAGATGAAATTATTATTGAACTAATAAATGATGAACAAAAAAATCGAATCACTCAACATATAGAGGGTTAATTATGAATATAAATAGTTTAAAAGAAAAGTATGTTTCAAAATTATTAAATTTAAATGAATTTAAAGAAATAATTATTAATATAACAAATAAATCTGATTTTAACTTTGTAATCAATCAAAAATTATCAAAGAAGGAATCAGATTCATTTTTAAAAATTATAGAAGAGATTAAAGAAACCAAAAAACCTATTGCTTATTTATTAAATAATAAATATTTTTATAAATATGATTTTTATATAAATGAGAATGTATTAATACCAAGACCAGAAACAGAGTTAATTATTGAAGAAATTTTGAAATATAATTTAGATAATAAAAATTTATTTGATATTTGCTGTGGAAGTGGATGTATTGGTATTACATTAAAAAATTTAAATAATGAAATTAATTTATATATGAGTGATATATCAAAAGAAGCTTTAAAGGTTTCTGAAATTAATTTAAAAAAATATAATCAAAAAGCAGAGATATTTTGCTCAAATTTTTTAAATGTTTTTGATGAAACAAAGATTATTCCTGATTTTATTACAATAAATCCTCCTTATATAGATATAAATTATTCTAATATTGGTGATTATGTAAAAAAATATGAACCTAAAATTGCTTTATACGCAGATAATAAGGGTTTAAAATTTTATATTGAGTTGTTTAATTCTTTAGACAAATTATTTAGTTTAAATAAAAAATTAATTATAGTTTGTGAGTTTGGATTCAAACAAAAAGAAGAAATAGAGAATATTTTTTCATCAAAAATAGTAAAATATAATATAGATTTTAAAAAGGATTATTCAAATAACTGAAGATTACTTATTATTAAATGTAAGGAGTAGTATCATGGATAAATTAAAAGATAATTTTATAGCTGATAATTATAAAAATAAAAATTCTTTACTGATTAAATTCTCAGTGCTTTTTGTATTTTTATTTATTCCAACTATTACTTATCTTGTAATTTTAAGTATTAATCCTTCTCTTAAATATTATTTTAATAATTTAAATGTAGTAGAAGAGAATTTTGGTAAAAATGTAATTGCTTATAAATGAGAAATAGAAATATTTGCTTGATTATCAATTTCTTTTTTAATTATAGGTATTATAATGTCGTTATTTTTAATTTTATTTCTAAAATCAAAATTAAATAGTTTGTATAAATTAATATATATTATTTGTATAGCTTCTTTTGCTGTAATAGCAATAGTTTTTATAGCTATATCAGAATATTCTTATTCTAAATTTTATAATTTATTTGAGTTTTTATATCAAGACGAAAATATAGATTTATTTAAAAATGAGAATATTAAAAGTATGCAAAATGTTTTTAGAGATATGTATAAAGGTGATAATGGCAATAGTTATAACTATAAGTGATCTACTGATACTTTAACTTGATGATTAGCTATTTTTAAAATCATAGCAGTAATATTGTGTTTTAATATTTGACTAAAAAATAATACAAATAAGATTTTTACAATTGAAAATGCTTATAGAAATATAAATAAATCTAAAATTAAATATTTTATTAATAAATTTTCATTAAACACTCGTAAAAATATTTTATTTTGATTAATTATTGCAACAACTTTAGTTTTTATAGCTCCTTTAATTTATATAATTAACATTTCTTTATTAAGTTCAAAAATGAGTTCCATGTTAAATTGAACTTTTATAATACCTGATCTTTACAAATCTATCTCAGGTGATACTGTTACAAAGATTGAAGGATCATATTTTTCAATTAAATTTTTACCAATAATTGTTTCAGGATTTTTAATATCAAATATATTAATATCATCTATTGCATATATTCAAAATTGAAGAAGCTCTAAAAAAACATTTGCAGTTGAATTTACAATATTAATTGTTGAGATACTTAGCGTACTTATAATAATTGCATATTCAACACACGAAGCACAAAGATTAACTGGTCTTTGAAATAATGAAAAAATAACAATTAGTCCTAAAGCATATGATTCAAAATATTTAGAAAAAATTTATGGTTCTTGATATTCTCCTACAACTATTTATCAAAATCCATGAATGTCAGGATTAAAATATGTTTCTCAAACAGTTATTAGTTTAAGTTTTTTAGCAACAATTTATATAATTTTAGGTATTAGATTTAAAAAAACAAAGGAGAAATAATAAGTATATTAATTAATAGTTTTAACTTTTATAATACAATTTTTAGAAGGTGTTTGATTTTATATTTACACTAGTGTATTATTATATGTTTTTTTGTGCTATAATATATTTGTAAAAGTTAATAAAAGAAAAGACGGGGTCTTTAAACAGTATTTGTAGCTAGTTTACTTATCTCTTCTTTTTAATTTGTTAAATTTACTAATAAAAAAACTAATATACTATATCAAAATATGATCATTATTGCAACAAAAATGAGCAAAAATTTAAAAAATATGGTATAATTATTTTGAGTTAGGGCAGGGGGCAATTCATTATGTATGTAAATCCATTTGAAAGAATGAAGAAAAAACATGAGGAAGAAGAAAAAAAACGTTTAGAAATTGAAAAACAAAAACAAAAATATGTTAGATTAGGAGAACAAATGGGCTTTACAAATAAAAGAGCTTTAGTTCCATCATTAATAAAAACTTTAATTGGAGAAGAAAGAATTTCAGTTTCTAATAATAACTATCAGAGTAATAACTATGAAAATATTTTATATTCAAAACCTAAATATAATTTACAAAATCAAATGAATAATTTTGAAAGTCAAAATAAAAGAGCATATCCATTTAATGAAATTCCCTCTCCAATGTTTGATTATTCAGAGAATAAAACACAAATAAATTCAAATAAAGATTATGAAAAGGAGTTTTCAAATCAAAATTATAATTTGGAAGATGAACTTTTATTACAAAAATCATTTGATGAAAAATTTGATCAATTATTTGAAGGTGAAAAATTTCAATATATTAATAATAAAATCATTAATTCAAATGATTATAGATTAAAAGAAGCAAATGGAGAATTAAATAAAAAAAATATTTTATTAATAAATCATCCAGAATTAATTGTTGAAAATAAATTTGAAAATCTAATTAATATAGATTTAGAAAAAGCTATACATTATTCTTATCCATGTTTATTTATATTAAAAAAATTTATAAATAATTTGCCAAATCAAATAAGTTTGGAAGATAAAAAAGTTCTTTGAGAAAAAACATCATTATTTTTAGCAGCAACAGAATGAGGAAAAACAGATTCAGAATTAAATTATATAATTGAGGATTTAAATTTAATTGGTGATCCTTTTAATATGTTTTTAGATGAATTTAAAGATTTATTTAATTCATATAATTTTAATGAAAAAATAAATTTAATTTTAACTAATTCTATAGGTTTGGAGTTAAATAAAATATTATATATTAATGATTTTATATTTAATTGGCTAATGAAAATACCAAGTGTATCATGTCAATTAAATATTAGTTTAAATAATTTTGATAAATCATTAATTCAGGAATTATCAGAAGTATATGATTATATTGTTTTTGATCAAACTTTAAATATAGAAAAAAAATTAGTAGAAACTAATAAAAATAATTCAAATATCTATAATCAAAATTTGCAACAACAAGATAATTTGAATCAATCTTATAAATCAGAATTAAAAAAAGTGCGTGAAGATATTTTCAATTGGCAGCAAGAATCTCAAAATAGAGCTAATATGCAAGAAAGAGAAAATATAAATAATAATTTTAATTCAAATTATCAAGGTCAAATTCAGGAGAATGAAAATTATAATCTAGGAATTGATTCTAAACTAAGAATTAATATGGAAAAGGTATTGGAGTCAAGAAAACTTGAAATTATTGAACAACAAAAACTTGAAGAACAAGCTTTGTTGAATAAAAAACGTGAGTCAGAATTTAATCCTTCAATAATTTCTAAAAAGGATGTTACTTTAAATCCTTATGCAAATCCGTTTGCAAACGAAAGAAATTTTAAAACGTCTAATGATGAACAAAATTTCAATTCTAGATATGAAAATCAATCTCAACAGAACTCAAACAATATAGGATCTACTTTAATTAATAGATCACCAATTAACATTGCAGAATCAATGAGAAAAAAACAAGAAAATCAAAAAAAAATATCAGTTTCAAATAAATGAAATAGATTTAAAAATTAGGAGGAAAAATTATGTTTGCAATATTTATTATCTGTGCATGATCATTAACATTAGTTTCAGCAACTGGATTATTATTATTTGGTTCTATGTCTTTAATATCAATGTTAACTGCAACAAACCCAATAGCATTCATTTCAAAAATTTTAGAAATATTAACAAAATCACTATTTACACCAGTTTATGGTCCAAATTTAGTTATTAATTCTTCAACTAAAGGAGCAAGTTCAAGTAATCAAATAGCTTTAATTATATGAATTGCTATTTCATTTTCAGTAGCAATATTATTAATTACTATTTCAATTATTGAATTATTAAGATTAAAAAAACACCAAAAAATTTCAAAACCATATATTAAAGTTACAATGGTAATTTTATCAATTGTATTATTATTAACAGGACAATTATTATTAGTTTTAGCTTCAATTTTAATATTATTAGCATTTATTTTACTAGAAGCAATATTATTTGATTCAGAAGCTTTAAATAATTATGCTGAAGAAAGAAATTTAATTTTAATTTATAAAGAAGAGAAAAAATTTGAAAAAGAGGTATCTAAGCAGGGAAAGTTAGTTGGCAGCGTAGAACTGAAAAACCTTCAAAAGGATTTTCAAAAGGAGAATGAAAAAGTAAAAACAGAAGATAATTCTGCGTTGCCAAATTTAATTAAAAATCAATTAAAAGAGAATTCATTTTCAGAACAAGAAAAATTAAATATTGTTGATAAATTTAATTCTAATGTTACTAAGGTAAACTCTATTGCTAAAAAGTTAAGAATGCCAAAAAGTTATTATATTTCATATATTAATGAGAAAAATAAAAATAATAAAAATAATAGCTTGAGTGTAATTACAGAAACTGATGATAATAATGTAGTTGATTTACAAGAATCAATAGATATTAGTAATGAATCTAATAAATTAAAGGACAACATTTCTCAAAGATCAAATCTATCTTCAGAAATAATAATTCTGGGAACAAACGCAGAAGAAAATTTAGAAAAAAGTGATGTAAATTCTAATCAAGTAGTTTCTTTTGAAAAAAATGTTATTGAAATTAAAAATCAAGCTAAAGAAGAATTGTCTTTAAAAATTAATGAAAATACTTTAACTGAATTATCACAATCAAGTGAAGTAAGAGATAAAGAAAATAATAAGTTACTTTCTTCTCAAGAATTAGTTTCAAACATTTCTAAATCTGAAAATATTGTTCTTGATGAGAATTTATTAATACAAAAACTTGCAAGAGCTGTTAATATGGATTTAAATCAATTAACAGAATCTAAAGAACCAGATGCAGATAAAAATTTAATTTATTCAGATTTTAATTTTGATCAACCAGATTTAGTTAATCAAGTTTTATTTAAAGAAGTAAAAGAAAATAATAAAGAACTTGAAAATCCAATTTCTCAAATATTTTCTTCAGTGCATAGTTCAATAAATAATAAAAATAATATTGATGAACAAAAAAAAGTATTAAAAAATAATGAACCTGTTTTTGGAAGAATAGAAGAGCATGAAACTATTAAACCTATAGTTGAAGATTCTGAAGTTGTTAGTGAAAAATTAAATCTTATAATAGAAACTCCAAGTTTTGTTGCCAAACCAACATGATTAGTTAAAGAAAATATGGAGTCAACAATTAAAGAAACAATTAATCAAAATAGATCTTCACAAAATTTAGTTGAACACAATGTTATAGTAAAAGAAAATTCAAAACCAGTTCTTGAATCAAGTAGTTTAGATGAAGAAAACAAAAAAATTAATTTAGTGCATAATTGTAATAATGATTTTCAAACTGAAGAGTTAAAAAAATATATTTTTAAAAAAGAAGAAGAATTATTAAATAGACTTGAAACTGATATTAATTCGTTTGATTTAAATAAATTAAATACTATTGAAGAGAGAATATTTAATTTAGAAAGTTTAATTGAAAGTTTAGGAAATAAAGTATTTAATAATCAAGTAATACAAGATTTTACAAGAATTAATAAACAACTTGAATCAATTTCTAAAGTTGTAAATGAACTTGAAAATAATACACCAAAAGCAGTTATAAATAATTTAACAGCTAAATATAACTACAATAAAAATAATGGATAACCATTATTTTTTTTGTTAATCTTATATATAGGAGAAAAAGTATGATTAATTGTATAACAAATTTAGTTGAAAGAGATGAAGAGTTTAATTATTTTATTAAAGAACAAGTAAAAATATTTCCAGAAAATTTAAAACAATTTATAGATAAAAGAAAGATAAAACTACCTTTTGTAAGTAAGATACTTGAAGAGTGTTTCCCCTTTTTGCAAAACAAATTTATCAAAAAGGAAATAATTGAAAATTATATAAAACAAGGTGAATGTGTACATAAAATTATTTCTGAATCAATAAATGAGAGAAGAGATTTTAAATTAAATTTAATTATAAGAGATTGTAAAAATTCTAATCATATAAATATTGCTAAAAGAATAATTACAGAATTAAATTCTTTTATTTATAAATATGATATTGATCAAATATTTTCAGAAAAGACATTTTTTTACACAGGCTATGATTGTAACTTCTTAGGAACAATAGATATAATTTTAAAATCAAAAGATATTTTTTATATAATGGATATTAAAACAAGTAAAGTAAATTATGTAGAGAAATACAATGCGCAATTATTTTTATATAAAAAAATGTTTGAAAATATTTCAAATAAAACTGTTAAAAATTGCTTTATTTTAAATCCTAGAGAGAATAGGGTTTTAATGGAGTATGAGAAATTATCCAAAAATGAACAAACAAGAGTTATTTCAAAAATAAAGGAAATGGAGAAATATTAAAATAAAAAACTATAATGTTAATATCATATTTTTTTATTGATTATTTTCATAAAATCTAATTTAAATTTCTTTTGTCTAAAATTTTATTAATAGCTGATTGAATATCATCGTTATAAAATATTACACTATATTCAAATTTATTTATAGAGTCAGTATATGTATACATATACTTTTTAGTCATAAATTCATTAAGGTTTTCACTTTTTATTGAATTTGATAACACTGCTTTTAAAGCTTTTTCTTGAGAAGGGAAATAAATATAATCATTAGATTCTTGTACAAATACTTTATAAACAATATATCGACCATCTGAAATTATAGAGTCATAAGACTTTTTAAGATTTTAGTTTCAAGTATTATATTCATTTTTATGTACCATTTTTGAATTTAATAAAATAGAATTTTGCAATTTCCTAATGGCTTCTTCTTGAGATTCTCCACTTTCAACAGATTCACCAAATACGTTAAAAGCAATATATTTTTTCTTTAAAGTTTGTCTACTGTTTATAAAAGTTCTTTCCATTGCTTCTTCATATGTATCTGATAAAAGTTTCCCATCTGGACTTGATCCATAAAAGAATTTTAAAACTGTACTAAATTTTCCTTGTAATGGTAAATATGTATTAAGTTGATTTTTTTCTACATAAAAATCTGGTATTAATTGATACATAGTTTTACCTTCAATTATTTTTGGACTTTGTAAAATTCTTTGTTTTACTAAAAGTCAATCATAGTAACTTTTAATTAATGAATAACTATGTCCTTTAGAATAATTAATATCATATATTAAATCTTTATATACTGATCCATCAATATTTTTAGTAAATTTTTCTTTTAGTAGATCTTTGTAGTTAAATTTTATATTTTCATTAGTTCCAAAATTTATAATATTTTTTTCAAAGTATTCTTCAAATCATGAGTTATAAACTTGATTTTTTTCTTCTTTTGTTACTTCATTTAAAGAATATCTTGGCCCACTAAGATTAATTGAATTTATATGATTTTTCTTTTTCTCATTATAGTAATTTTTTAAAGTTGATTTAGTTCCATCTTTATATGTGTAAAGATCAAAACTAGGTTCTCACATTCCTGAAGCTTTTCCATGTCAAGGGTAAAGACTAATTCTTGCTCTTTCAACTTTTCCAGTTTTAGGATTTATCAAATTTACTCATATTTGTCAAAAATATCTACCTCATCATAATGTTTGTTCTTTATTTGATTTTGAAGTGTCTCATTTATTTATATTTCTAAAATCATTTAACATTTCTTGATAACTATTATATTTTTGATCCAAAATAATTTCTGCTTCCTTGTATTCAAAACTAATATCTTCTCGTTGTCCTGGAAAAGATACTCTAAATTCGTTATATTGTTTTGGAGTTATTTTAAGTTTATTTATGTATTGTATTTTTGAACTTTTATAAAAGTAAGAATCTAAAAAGTTATTTCGTAGTTCTCTTTGTAGTTTTTTAAAAAGAGTTTCCTTATCTCCATACTCTTTAATAGGTTTTAATAATCTTTCTCCCTCAATATTTTTTTCTTTATTTACAAAATAACCTTCATTAAAAGTACTTAATAAATTATTTATATCTTTAATATTAAAAGCATTATAATATTTATTATTATGAATATAATAAAGCGAACTTCTAATTTCCATTTTATCTTTTTGATTTATTTTAGCTTCTTCTGGTTTATCAAATCAGTCTACTTCATCATAACTGTATTTTTGTTTTACAAGTCCTGCATTAGTATATGTATCTAAAGCACTTTTTTTTAGTTTTTGTAATATTTTCAAAGGCATCTCGATATATTTTTATATAATTGTCCATATCCAAATTATAAATTTTGTTTTTATCTAAAATCATGTTTTCATAATCTTTTATTATCTTATTTGGATTGGAAGATGTAAATTCACTTTGAACATATGAATTAGAAAGTAAATATTAATTTAATAAATTTTTATTAGTAAAAATTTTATTGTTAAATTTTATGTAATTTTCATTTCCTAAAAATACTTTTTTCTTTTCAATATCATTTTTTAAAAAATTTATTAAATTTTCTTTTTCATTTACATTGTTTTTGTTAATTAAACTGCTTACAGTAGTAGTTGAAAAACTTGTAAGAGATAAAGTTAATAATATATTTTTAAACATTTTTTCAACTATTTTCTAATTAATTTTTTTTCTAACTTTTACTATTTGATTATTAATTAAATTCATAAATTCTTCTTTGTTTATAAACTCTATATTGTTATAAACATGTGTTGTTTCTTCTCTTGTATAATTTATAACTTTGTAATTTAGTTTATTTTCTAAAAATTTTCAAAGTTCTAATTGTGATCTAAAATATTTTTCTTGACCATAGAAGTTTACTTTTCATATGTCAAAAGTATAATTATTATTTTCTTTCAAACTATCAAAATGATTTGTTTTAATTAAATCTGTATTTATAATATTTTTATGTTCTAATGGTTGATTTTTTTTAATAAAATCTTTGATATCTTCAAAACTATTTTTAATAATTCTATTATTGTTTAGCATGTAAATATAAACTCTTTTATAATTTTCTGATTTACTAGCTTTTCGTTTTAATTCATTGATTGCCATTTCTTTGCTTGTATGTACTCCTCCAAAACCATCTAAGAAGTATTATTTTTTGCTATTTTCATAAAATTTATTAAATAAATTTCCAATAAATTTTTCTTTTTCTTGTGCAAATCTTATATTATATTCATAGTTTGATATACAGTTTTTTTTTATTATCCTTTCCATTACATACTTGTGGTAGATTTAAATCATAAGTATTGTCTTTACTAATAATTGAAGTTAGTATTTTCTTAGTTTTTAAATAATTTTCTGGTCTTTTAAATATCTCATATTTTAAATCTTGAATAGCTTTATTTTTTTCACGATAATATTTACCGTTAAATTGATATAATTCATTTATTTCTTTTCCATTATTTTTAGGATTGAAATATTTTAAAGGAGTGTCTATTAAAGTTTTAATTTCTTGATCTTGAACAGATCCTCCAAAAGTAATATTTGTAAGAGGTATTTTAATAGTTGGTTCAAAATAATATAAGGATTGGTTACTATCTAATTTTGCTTCATATGTTTTTAAAGATATGAAACTAATTATTTTTCCTATACTTCAAGCTGCACTAATAACTTTCATTATTGCAATAGGACCAGCTCTTTCTTTAGTTCTATAATCTTCCATTCCAAGAGCTTTTAAAACATCTCCATTATTTTTATGTAACTTGCTTCAAATTTCAGCTGTTTTTTTCTTTAGAGAATTTGAAAGCTTTTTATCATTATTATTAGATTTTTTTTTATCTTTTGTAAATACATCTGTTAATCCACTTCCTAGATTAAGTCCATCAGCAAAAGTATCTATTATTTTATCTACTTTATTTAAAAAACCTTGAGTAAGATCTCATACTGCTTTATTAACTCCTCCTTTATTAAAGAAATTACTTGTGTTTAAAAATATTGAGTAAATATCTTAAAAAGTAAGTCTTTTTAAAATATTTAAACTTTCCTCATTATTTTTAGTATTTAAAATTCCATTAATAAAATCTTTATTTTTATTTAAAATGTTAATAACAGTTTGCTGAATAATAGATTCTAAATCTTTTGTTTCTATTTTTTTAATACCAAAAATTTTAGATATTTCGATTAATCTTTTAAAAGAAACTAATAATTTATAAAAATTACTAAAATCTGGATCAGAAATATTATTTAATCCTTCTGATAAACTTTCTAATTGATTTGGACTTAGTTTCTTCAAAATATTATCTATTCCTTTTTCTTCATCTTCACTTAATATATTTTCCAAATAGTTTTTTATATTATATTTTTTTTGCATTGGTGCTTTAAATTCTAAAAATGAGTTTATAAGTAGTCCTAAAGCTGGAAGTGCCATATAATAACTTATAAGAAAATTAACATCATAAGATTCTATGGCTTTAAATTTTGCAAGACTAGACACTTTTTCTTTACTTTCAAAATATTTAGGTCCAACAAAATATCCAAGTCCATTTGATGTGTTTTGAGTCACTCAATAAGAGCTTTTATTTGCATTTAAAACATCTTTAATATGATTATTAATGGTGTCATTATCTAAATCTCTCATAGCATTTAAAAACTCTGTATAATTTAAATTTGAAAAATCCTTTCCATTATATCGAAATCCTTTTTCGATATTATTTCTTAGTCAAGATTTAATCTCTTCTTTTCTTTGACAAATTCCTCCTTGTTCATAACAAAATTATTTTTTTATTTGTTTTTCTAAATCAAATAATTTTTTCTTTAAATAGTACTCTTTTGCACTAGAAATATTATCAAATAAACTACCATCTACTTGATAATTTATTTTATAGTTGTTTATAAATGATTCTCTTGCATCATTTTCAGAAGTATAAGAATCACCGTTTACTCCTTTATATACTTTAATATTTTTTTCATAGTTACTTGTTTTTACAAGTGGTGAAAGTTCTCCTGATGCATTAATTAAGTAATCATTAGGATTATTTTTTGTAATATCATTTTTGATATTAAATTTGTTTTTAATATATTCATTTAATTTATTTTTTGATGAAAAAACATTATCATCTAAAATAAATTTACTAGTTTCAAATGAATAATTATTTTCTTTTGTTTTATTGCTTGAATACTTATATATTTATTCCTTAGAAGAAAAATACTTATTTTCAAATTTATAATAAATCTCATTTTGAATGTCTTTATTCTTTAAAACTATAGGTAAAGTTACTGATAAAGCAAGACCAGCTATTGAGCTAATTACTAAGCATTTTTTCATACTTTTTTGGCCTTTATTTTTAAATAATTTATCAACAAGTTTTACTAAATTACTTCTTTCTTTTTCCTTTAATTATTAGTTTAATTTAAAAAAATTTTTTTCATCAATTTATAATATTTTTTTAACATTTAAAAATGTATTATAATTATAAGAGAGGAAACTGATAATATGAGAAAATTATTAAATATATTTACAATTCTTTCAATGACTGCAATGAGTTCAACAACCTTAGTTCATGTCAAGTTGGAGTTGAAAAAGAAACAGATAAAGACTTTTTTATGGAAACAGAACAACCAAAGAGTATTGAAGAAATTGAAAAAAAAATAATAAATATATATGATATAGAAAAGGAATATAATAAATTAAGATTTGATAAATATTATAAATGACAAATTGATAATATTTATAATAGTAAAACAGATGACGAAAAAAAAGAATTAGATCAAAAATTTGATGCTACTTGTATAGAATATCAAAAATGATATATATGGCTTGACATTATATATATCTGTATAAGATAGAACAGTTTATTCCAAATACAAATTATAGAAAAACTTTAAAATCTCCTAAAGGAAATGAAGTATCTTTGATCATTTCAAAAAATGTAAGTTCTATGGAATATTTTAACAAAACAAAAAATGAATTAATTAATTCATTAACACCTAAAAAAATTATAGAGCATTTAAAAAAATGGAACAGTGAGCTTTGATAGAAAATGAAGTGAGTAGGCATATTTATGCCTATTTTTTTTATTTATATATTTATTGTGCCATAAAAGACATCTTTATTTTTTCATTCTATATTTAAAAAACTATTTTGAGATTTTTTTGAGTTATATCATTTATCTCATTCAATAACATCAGTTATATAATGTTCAAGTGATTCATATTTGTTATTATGAATTGTTCCTTTTTTAAGTAAAGAGTGATAACTTTCAATAACAATGTTATCTGCACATGTTTTTTTCGCTCCCATTGATATAATTAAATTGTTCGAATCACAAACATTTTTTCACGTTTTGCTTGTGTATTGAACTCCGTGATCTGAGTGAATAATTATTCCACTCGGATCTTTTATTTTTTTAATAACATTAATTGCTCTTTTTAAAGTAGCAATTACAAATTTTGCAGACATTTTATAATAAATATATGATGAAATAACTTCTTTTGTGAATCCATCGATTATTGTTGATTTATAAGCTTTCTTTCCTTTTCAAATTAAATAAGTAATATCTGTATATAAAATTTTGTATTTTTCTTTGACAGCACTATATTTTCTTTGAACAAGATCTGGATATTCTACATTTGAATTTTGTAGTTTTCTTTTATTTGCTTTTTTTAATTGATTTTTAGCAAATCTAGCTATAATTTTATTTTCTCGCATTACTTTTCGAATTATATATGTTGAATATTTATGAGATAGTTCTTTTGAAACTTGCCTATATCCAAACTTCTTTCTATTATCATTAAATACTTTTAAAATATCGTATTTTATATAATCAAATTTATTTTTTTTATCTATGAAACAATGATTTTTATATTTATCTCAATAGGATTTTTTTAAATTTAGTAACTCGAGTAGTTCCTTAATTGTTGTTTTATAATCTCTTGATTTAATAAAATTTATTTTTTCCTCTTTAGACATGTAGTTTCTCATGAGGTTAAAGACTTTTTTAAGGATTCATATTTCTCCTTCAAATTTTCTAATTCTGATTTATCTTCTTTAGATTTTGTATTAATGCATAAATTATTATCTATTCTATAGATTGATTGTCAGGTTCCAATTGTTCCCATTGGCACTTTATATTTTTTATAAGCTTTTGTTACACCGTTTTCATTTGCATAAAGTATTACATTTACTTTAAATTCTTCACTATATTTACTAAATTTTTGACCAAGTTTTGCCATATTTTTTTCTTCCTTTTAAATATTTTACATAAATTTTAATGCCTACTTTTTTCAACTAAGTCTAAAACCCAAATGATAAAAAATAAGTTTTTTTTTTTTTTTTGAAAAATGATGATTAAAAAGTAAAAAATATTCTAAGTAAATATTAAAAAACTGCTATAAAAAGCAGTTTTTATTTTGATTAAGAAAGTCATCATGATCTAAAATATCTACAAATTCACAATTTAACATTTTGAATATATATGCTTTATAGCTAAAAAATAAAATAAAAGAATATTATAACTATAAATATAAAATTTAAAAAATTGTTAAATGTTTAAGAAAATATATAAAATTATTTTTTATAGTATCTAAATAATAAAATTCTCAAGAGTATAGAAAATTTTTAACAAAATTTATAGGAAAAAAAAATATAATTAAAACTAAATTCAAAGTTAATTAAATTTTAAATAAAAAAAGATTTTAGAAATAATAGAATTTATATTAATAGAAAAATAAGAGTTTAAAAAATAACTATAAAGAAATTTATGTTTTTAGTTCTATTTATTTAGTTTAGAAACAAATTTTAATTCTTTATGATTTAGAAAGTGAATTTATTTGTAGATTTACACTTTCTTATATTTTTAATTTATTAAATAAAAAATTTGAAAAGAGCAAACAAAATAATATTTTAATTATAATAGTTTATTTAAATTATGATTTAAATAGTTTAAAAAAACTATAGTACTAAATCTAATAATATAATTTGTTAAAGAATAATTTTTAAATTAAAGGAATTAATAAATTTAAATATAGAATTTAAAGAAACTAACAAAAAATACTTTAATTAAATTAAAAATAGAATTTTTAAATATATTGATTTTT
Organism: Spiroplasma endosymbiont of Atherix ibis; assembly: GCF_964020005.1. NCBI lineage: Bacteria > Bacillati > Mycoplasmatota > Mollicutes > Entomoplasmatales > Spiroplasmataceae > Spiroplasma > Spiroplasma endosymbiont of Atherix ibis. Next base: position 1,013,498 of record NZ_OZ026474.1, on the reverse strand, counting down.
AAAAAAATAAGAAAAAAATAGCTTATAAATTATTAGAAAAAACATTACTTATTACTTTTAGATATTTCAAAATATTATGATTATGATAAAATTCATCAGTCTTTAAAAGTAATTAGAGAAAAAGAAAGTAGCTGAGGCCAAAGAAAAATGAGTTAATCAAATTACTTTAAGTAAAAACAGAAATTAAATACTTTCTATATTAATGGACAAGCATAACTATAATGCTGTTTTAAATTAAATATTTTAAAAATAAGTGAAAAAAATAAAATGATTAAATGAGGAGGAAAATAATTTTAATTGAAAAGCTCAATGTATAAGTAATACTTGTTATTTTGTAACAAAATTTTATGCAAATATATAAAATATCAAGAACCTAATAAAAAACAAATAAAAAGATACTTTTATAATTTAATTAAATTAATAAATAAATGAAAAAGTTTAATTTAAAAAAGTTAGTTATAGAAAGGAAATAAAATTGTGTCAAGAATAACAAAATATTGTTTTAAATGTAAAAAGAAAATTAAAGAATCAGAAGGATATAATTCTTATAGAACTATTGATGTATTTGGCAATTTTATCTATGAAATTGTTCATAATAATTGTATTGATATGTAAATTTGAATTAAAAGAAATTAAAGCAATTCATAATAAAAAAATTTATATTTAGAAGAATTGAGCTAAAATTAATTTATAGGGAGGGATTTAAACTATGGAGGGGGAAAAAAGAAAGAAAGGAATTAATTATGAAAAAATTATTATCTACATTATCAATTTTGGCAATTAGTGTTTCTGCTAGTAGTTCAGCAATGGCATTTACAAAAAAAGTAGAAAAAAGATATGAATATAAAAATATTGAAGAACTAGTGGCTAAATTTAATGAAACATATCAAAAAGCAAATGAAGCACAAAAAAATAATAAATTAGGAGATTCTTTAATTGCAGGTGTAGATCTTGTTAAAATATCTTATGAAATTTGAAAAATTGATACAAATCATAAACTGTCAGTTTCAAAGATTGATTGTTTAGGTATATTGATTCATTTGGAATCAACAATAACAAAGGAAAAAAATTTTGTTTCAATTTATGGATATAAAGCATTAAATTATTTAATTCAAACAATTATAGAATTTAGTAGTAATTAAAATTATAGTATGATTTATTTTAAATGAATAGAGTTCTAGTAACATTAGGGCTCTTTTTTTGTTTAAATTAATATTTTATCTATTAACAGTAGACAGTTTTTATTTATTATTAATTTTTTTCGGAAAAATAGAAAGAAAAAAATATAAAAAAACTTTAGAATTTTTTTAAAATTTTAAATCTTAATCAATTAATTGATTCAATAACAAAAGAAGTAAGAAATAATAGTAAAAAAATCTAGAAATAATTATTATAAGCATGTTATTATTTAAAACTATATTTCTATACCGAGCTGTTTTTAATTTAGATACAGATGATGAACAAATAAAACTATTAAATACTATAAAATGTTTGAAAAAAATAAATAAAAATTTTAAAAGTACTGGAAATTATTTAAAAAAGGAATTAATTAGTATAGAAGAAGTTAAAGAATTAGAGAAAATATGATAAATTTAGATAATAATCAATTTTTTTAAAATATTACTATTTTTATGATGGTTTTATTTAAAAAAATAATTTTTATATTCCTGAAAAAGTTCAAAAGCCTTAAGTGTAGAATTAAATTTTTAGTGATAATAACATGGATTATATGAAAGTAAATTGATTTTTTAATGCATAGAAATAGAAAAAATAATCATATTCCCTTGAGTTTTCTTGAAAAAGAACCTACTATTTATTAACATACTTTAGATAGTAATAAAAATAAAAGTTTTAAATAAATATGTAAAATCTAAAGAAAAACACTTTAAAAACAAGATGATATGCTTTATTCAAAAACTGAGTTTAGAGCTGGATTAGATATAAAAATTAGAAATCAATAAAAAATAATTCTAAATTTTTAAAAATAAGGAGTTTTTATATAATATTTTTTAATGTTATAAAGTATATAAACCCCAAATAATATTTAAATTCCCTTGCTTTTATATGTATAATAAATTTATAAATATAAAAGCAAGTTGGGATATTTTTTATGAATAAATGAAAAGATAAATGGTTTTATTTTGAAATATTATTAAGTTTTTCAATTTTTCTTTGTTTAGTTTATGTTTATTTTGATCATATGATAAATGAATATTGATTAGGAAATATTAATTTTCCATTTTCTCCAGTCGTCTTTCAAGGGCAATTTTTTAGTTTTTTTACTTATCAAAGTAATTTTATTGTAGCTATTTTTCTTTTATTATCTGTTTTTTATAGGAAAAGTTTAAAAACTTGCAAAAGTGAAATTATTTTATTATCAATTACAAGCTATATAACAGTTACTGCTATAACTTATACATTTATTTTATTGCCATCTATTATAATTAGTAATAAATCTATTTTGAAATTAGATTTAACTTTTGCAATATTTTTTCATATTATTTCTCCTGGTTTAATGATTTTTTATTGTGTTAAACACGTTAACTTATTGAATATTACAATAAGTTCATATTTTAAAAAATATATATGAGTATATTTAATTTATCCTTGAAGTTATACTTTATTTTTAGTTGTAAGATTAATTATGTATAGTTTAGATCCAATTTTTATAGATTTACCAATAGAAATAATTTATCCTTATTCACCACCTTTGTGAGCTTCTATAAATAGCATTTCAGAATATTTCGAACAAATTGGTAAATTTATTTTTTTAATTCTTATATTTTTTATTTTTATGCATATTTTATTTATATCTATAAATATTTTTTATTTTTTTATTTTAAGATTAATTTCTAAAAAAAAGAAATAAAAAAATAAACATATAAAGTTTTTATTTATGCATAAACTGAAAAAATAAGATTAAATTTTGCAGAAAAAAATAATTTAAAAATAATAGTGTAATTTGATTAGATAAAGAAATCAATAATTTTAAGTGCAATATAAATAAAACTTTATATAAATTAGAAAAAAGTTTTATAAATAGGTATTTAAATAACTAAATTTTTTTATTAAAAGTAAATATATGTTATTATTTTTTTAGAGGCATTTATCTTTGTGATAATAACCTCCTTTTTATGCCCGTAGCGGCAAGTCCTCCCTGAAAAAGGGAGATTTTATTTAATAGAGGTTTTTTTAAAAATGAGTATAAAAATAAAAAAATATGATGTAATTATTATGCATAAAATTAACTCAAACAAAATTTTTAAAAAATTAGAGAAAAATTTAGAAGTTAATATATCTAGTAATAAAAATGAAAATGGTAATTTTAATTGTAGTTTTTTAAAATCAAGACCCGCAATAGTTCTTTCTAATTTTATAGAAGATAAAAATGGTGGTTATATATTATTGGTTGTACCTTTAACAACTAAAACAGAAAGTAAAGTCATTTCAAAACCATTTAGATCTGAATTTAATGTATTAGGTAAAAAATCATATCTTATGTGAGATGCAGTTCAAAAAATAAATAATACAGAGGTAAAATCATTATATTCAAAAAATGGTAAAATTTTAAATTTATCAGGAGCTGCAAAAGAATATATCAGAAAAGAATCTATAAAAAAGATATTTAATTGAGTTAATAGAGATAAATAATGTTATTATATTTTTTAAGGTAAATAGAGCACTAGCAAGACTAGGATTCTATTTTTTTGTTTAAATTAATATTTTGAAAACTAGCAACTACTAGTTTTCATTTATCAAAATTATTTTTTTTCCTAGGGAAAATAGAAAAGAAAATTATGGAATTAAAAAAATTAATTTTAAACAGTTTAACATATCATAAAGTTATTGAAAAAAATAGTTAAAACTATAAGAGAAAAATTAATAAATAATCAAAAACTAAATAAAAAAGAGATAAATGATTTAGAAGTATTTAACTCTAAAAATAATTCTAAAACTTTACTTAAAGATTATTCAAGTTTAGAATTAGCAATTGAAGATCTAATTAAAAGAGAATTATTATTAGAATTCAATAAAATATGAAATGTAATTTTCAATGAAAAAGATTGTAGAAATTATGAAAACTATATTAATAAAATTTAATTTTATGTTATTGGCAGATGTACCAAATTTTAAATCTATTTCAAATTATATTTGAGGTTATGGACTTTCTGAAATTACAGTAATTTGTAGTTTAATCAGTTTATTTTTAATATTTGTTTTAATAAAAATTTATTTTAGAATTTCAAAATTATCAAGTGATGGATATATAGAAGGAAGAATCACTGCAATTAGAGATATAATTTGAGCTTCATTATTGCATTCTTTGCAACTATTGCAGCAGCAGTATTTTTGTAATATTTTTAAAAAGTTAAAAGACAGGTCAAAAAAATGATTTGTAGGAGAGCCTATTTAAGAAGTAATTTTTAAAGTTATTTGATTTGTTTTTATTCAAGGTTCTTTACAGTTAATTTTTGTAGTTCAAGTAGTATTTGAATATTTAATAACTTCAACTGTTTATGATGTTTTTTTAATCATTAAAAAGACTTTGAAATTAAAAATATATTATAAAGTTTTAAAGTATTTTATATTATTAGTGATTTTGTAGTTGTTCTAATTTTTGCAATTAAGTACATGATATACATTTTTAATAAATATTTCTATTGAAAAATAAGAATTGTAAAATATTTAAAGTTAATTAGACTTGTAATAGTTTTGTATTTTTTGTACCTATTGATTTTTATGAGTTAACATTTTTAATTAAATTTTTACAAAAAGCTTTTCAATTAGCTTTTAATTTAAAAAATGTAAATAAAACAAGGGGAATAAGTATATTTGACAATAATTTACTTTTAAATTAAACTTATTGTATAAGCAAAGTGTTCTTATACAATAAGGAGAAGCAATTATGACAAAAGAAGCATTAAAAGAAAAGTTAGCAGATTTTAAAATAAAAAAAGAAGCTAAAGAAACTGAAATTGAAAAATGCAAAGAAACAGTTAAACAAGCAAAATTGGAAATTAAGATTAAGAAAAATGAATTAAAAAATATTATAAGTGAAGCGAAAATCTTAAAAAGTAGTTTTAGAAGACAAGAAATGTAAAAAAAGAACCAAAATTAGGTTCTTTTTTTAAAACTCTATTATTTTAGGATTAGCAGATTTTAGATCTTGTTTAATATAATTATAACCTCTATTTTTTAATTCTTTTTTATAAGCTTTATTTGCTTTTTTTCTTATTTTATTTCCACTGTATGCAATTACAAATGGAATACCAACTATGGTTAAACAACCAAAAAATTTGGCAGTATTTTTACCTAAATTAGAGTATTGCTTTTCTTCAGTATATTTAATATCTGCTCTTATTTTTACAATATCTCTAGTAATTTTTATTTCTTTTTGATATGTTTTTTCTTTAATTGCAGCATCATTTAAAAAAATTTCTATATAATAAAGTTCAAAAGTGCTTAGACCATAAAAGACTTTGTCTTCAATTACAATTTCTTTAATTTTTGAAGTTGGTCTATATTCAAGATTCATTTTGATTGGATTAATTTCTTCTTTTTTTATTTCTTTTGCTTCTGATTTAGGAATTTGAATATAATTTATGTTTGAATTTACTTTTACAAGTATTTCTTCTTTTTTTGCAGTTTTTGATATTGAAGCATAAACTGGCTTTTCTTTAATAGTTTTTCTAACATCTATATTTGGTTTTTCTCCAACTTTATTTGTTAAAGTTGGATTAACTCGTTTTAAGCTAATATTAAGGTTACTTTTATCTTCATGCTTTATTTTTTCAAACTCAAGTTTTCTACCAGTAGCTTGTCAATTATTATCAATTAAATCTTCAATATTTGATTGACCTTTTTGTTTAGAAGTTAATGGAGCTGGTTGTTTTGTTTTAATTTTTTTAACAAAAATTAAAACAAAATTTGATTCACGATCATTGTTATTTTTTACTTGTCCTTGTATTTTTAAGTTATCTTCAAAATACAATTGTAAAATAATATGTTTTGAAGTAGGATTTGCAACAATAACTTCAGGTAAAACATTATACAATTGTTGAACACTAATACTTCTATAATTTTCTATAGTATTCAAAATAGTTGTTTTGAAAGAATTATATTGTGGTGAGCTTTTATCAACTGCAAAATTTGCTCCATTTGTTGAACTATTTATTAATTTTTCTTTAATTGTATTGTTTCTACAAAAATCTGCTCAATCTAAGAAATCTCTAGAATTTGATTCACCTCATACCATATTAAAATCTCCCTTATTACTTAAATAATATCAAATGTAGTATGATTATTTTATATATAAAAATAGAAAAGAGATTTTTATGAAAAAAATTAAACCAATTAATTATGAAAAAATTATAGTTAAAAGAGTAAATACTGTATATGAAAATTTAAAACAAAACATTAAAAAAGAATTTAAAGTTCCCTTAAATATTGAGAGTTTTTTTAATAAAAATACTCAATTATCTACTAGAGAAGATATTGAAAATTTAGGAAAAGAGTTCGATAAAACTTTTGGAGATTGAAAAGTTTTAGACAAAAATTCAAATAGGCTAATCATTTTAAATAATTTAATGTCAATATTGCAAAATTCAATTATTATTCTTATTTCCATCGACGTAAATTTGGAAAAGGAAAAATTAGAAAAAGAAGTAATAAATGATTCAAAAGGAATTGATGTTATTGTTGCAACTGCTGTACAAGCATTTGGAATAAAAACAAATGAAATGATTGAAAAATATGAACAATTAAAATTAGATCAAGATAAAAATGAAGTATTTAAACCTTTAAATAAATTTTTTAAAGAAGTAGCAAAACAAGATGCACAATCAGCATTTTCAAAATTAATGGAAAATATCTTGGAATTTAATCAAAATTACAAAAATACATATATTAGATTAGCTGATATAAAAGAAGATAATTTATCAAATCAAAGAATTGAAATGTTTATGGAATATATGAATATTTATTATTTAATGACTTATTTATTAGAAATAATATTAATTTATCCTTTACAAGAGGAAATGTTGAATCAACAAGCTTTTGATAATATAATGCCAGATATTACTTTATATAATTAAAAATACAAACTCATAAAGGTTTGTATTTTTAATTAATACTTGTATTTATGCTTTTTTTTCATATATAATATATTTTGTGTAATTACAATACACTCGGTATTGTGGAAAGGAGGAACCTTAAATGGCAACAATTAATCAATTAGTTAGAAAACCAAGAAAAGCAAAAACTTGAAAAACTAAAGCTCCTGCTTTAAATAGAGGAGTTAACACTTTATTAAAAAAAGTAACTAAAATTTCATCACCACAAAAAAGAGGTGTTTGTACAAGGGTTGCAACTATGACTCCTAAAAAACCTAACTCAGCTTTACGTAAGTATGCAAGGGTTAGATTAACTAATGGTATGGAAGTAACAGCTTATATTCCAGGAGAAGGACACAACTTACAAGAACACAGTGTTGTGTTAATTCGTGGAGGAAGGGTAAAAGACTTACCTGGGGTTCGTTATCATATAATTCGTGGTACTTTAGATACAACTGGAGTTAATGGAAGAATGCAATCTCGTTCATTATATGGAACTAAAAAACCTAAAGAGAAAAAATAATAGAGTGTAATTAACATTTTATCAATTAAAAAAAGAAAGGAGATACTAATTTATGCGTAAACATCAAGCAGAAAAAAGAGATGTGTTACCAGATCCTATATATAATTCAAAACTAGTTACTAGAGCAGTTAATAAAATTATGTTAGATGGTAAAAGAGGAACAGCTCAACATATCTTATATAAAGCTTTTGAAAAAATTAAGGAAAAGACTGGAGTAAATCCAATTGAAGTATTTGATAAAGCAATAGAAAATATTAAACCTCATTTAGAATTAAAAGTTCGTCGTATTGGGGGAGCAAACTATCAAGTTCCTGTTGAAGTTTCAACAGAAAGAAAAGTTACTTTAGCTTTAAGATGATTAATCAATTATTCAAGACTAAGAAATGAAAAAGAAATGATTGATAGATTAGCAAATGAAATTATTGATGCATCAAATGGAGTTGGTGGATCAGTTAAAAAACGTGAAGATACTCACAAAATGGCTGAAGCAAATAAAGCATTTGCACATTATCGTTGATAATAGAAGATTAAGGAGAAAAGAATATGCCTAGAGAATATAGTTTAGATATGACTCGTAACTTTGGTATTATGGCTCACATTGATGCTGGTAAAACTACTACAACAGAACGTATATTATTCCACACAGGTAGAATTCATAAAATTGGTGAAACTCATGAAGGAGAATCACAAATGGATTGAATGACTCAAGAACAAGAACGTGGTATTACAATTACTTCTGCTGCAACAACAGCATTTTGAGCAGACCATAGATTTAATATTATAGATACTCCTGGTCACGTTGACTTCACAGTTGAAGTTGAAAGATCATTGAGAGTTCTTGATGGAGCTGTAGCTGTATTGGATGGTCAAAGTGGAGTTGAACCTCAAACTGAAACTGTTTGAAGACAAGCAAAAACTTATAGAGTACCGAGAGTAGTTTTTGTTAACAAAATGGATAAAACAGGAGCTGACTTTTTATATTCAGTAAAAACAATTGGAGATAGATTAGGAGCTAAAGCAGCACCTATTCAATTGCCAATTGGAGCAGAAGATCAATTTAGTGGAATCATTGACTTAGTAGAAATGAAAGCATGAGGATTTGATGGAGCTGCTGAAGAAATAGCAAAAGAAATAGAAATTCCTGCTGATTTAAAAGATAAAGCAGAAGAATTAAGAGCTCAATTAATTGAGATGGCTGTTGAATATGATGAAGAATTAATGATGAAATTCTTGGATGGAGGAGAAATCACAATTCCAGAATTGAAATCTGCAATTCGTAAGGGAGTAATCTCTGCTGAATTTTTTCCAGTATTGGCTGGATCAGCATTTAAAAACAAAGGTGTTAAATTATTATTAGACGCTGTTGTTGATTATTTACCTTCTCCATTAGATGTACCTGCAATTAAAGGTACATTACCAGATGGAACAGAAGATGAAAGAGTTGCATCAGATGATGCACCATTTGCAGCATTAGCATTTAAAATTATGACTGACCCATTCGTTGGAAAATTAACATTCTTCAGAGTTTATTCAGGAAAGTTAGCAAAAGGAAGTTATGTATTAAATGCAACTAAAGATAAAAAAGAACGTATTGGACGTTTATTAAAAATGCATGCAAATAATCGTGAAGAAATTGATGAAGTTTATGCTGGAGATATTGCAGCAGCTGTTGGTCTAAAAGATACAACAACAGGGGATACTTTAACAGATGAAAAAAATGAAATTATTTTAGAATCAATGATATTCCCAGAACCAGTTATTCACTTGGCTTTAGAACCAAAAACAAAAGCTGATCAAGAAAAATTAGGATTATCATTAAATAAATTATCAGAAGAAGATCCAACTTTTAGAACTTATACAGATGAAGAAACTGGACAAACAATTATTGCTGGAATGGGTGAATTGCACTTAGACATTATTGTTGATCGTTTGAAAAGAGAATTCAAAGTTGAAACAAATGTTGGAGCACCTCAAGTTTCATATCGTGAAACAATTAAAGGTTCAGCAAAAGTTGAAGGAAAATATGTTAAACAATCAGGAGGGCGTGGACAATATGGTCACGTTGTGATTGAATTTGAACCAAATCATGATAAAGGATTTGAATGAGTTGATAAAATTGTTGGGGGTAAAATCTCAAAAGAATATATCAACGCTGCTAGAGTTGGACTTGAAAATGCCTTACAAAATGGGGTTATTGCAGGATTCCCAATGATAGATGTTAAAGCAACTATAGTTGATGGATCATATCATGATGTTGACTCAAATGAGATGGCATATAAAATTGCTGCATCATTGGCATTAAAAGAAGCTGCTAAAAAAGTTAATCCAGTTCTTTTAGAACCAATTATGTCAGTTGAAGTAACTGTACCAGATGAATACTATGGAGATGTAATGGGTAACATTTCATCAAAACGTGGTTTAATTGAAGGATCAGAACAAAGAGGAAATGCACAAACTATTAAGTCAAAAGTTCCTCTATCTGAAATGTTTGGTTATGCAACAGAGTTGCGTTCATTTACACAAGGACGTGGAAATTATACAATGATTTTCAGTCATTATAATAAAGCACCAAAAAACATTGCTGAAGAAATTATTAAAAAACAAGGTAAATAATACCTATTTATCAAATTAAAAAAATATTGTACTTTAAACAAAATCTATTTATAATTATTAGGACACTTGGTCGCAATAAAATAAATAAAAACCAAATGGAAGGAATGAAAAAAACATGGCAAAAGAAGCATTTGACCGTAGTTTACCTCACGTTAACATTGGAACAATCGGACACGTTGACCACGGTAAAACTACTTTAACAGCTGCAATTACAAAAGTATTAGCAGCAAAAGGTGGAGCAGAATTCAAAGATTATGCAAATATTGATAATGCACCAGAAGAAAGAGAAAGAGGTATTACTATTAATACTTCTCACGTTGAATATAAAACAGATAAAAGACACTACGCACACGTAGACTGTCCAGGTCATGCCGATTATGTTAAAAACATGATTACAGGAGCTGCGCAAATGGATGGAGGAATCCTAGTTGTTGCTGCAACTGATGGACCAATGCCTCAAACAAGAGAACACATCCTATTATCAAGACAAGTTGGAGTACCAGCAATCGCAGTATTTTTAAATAAATGTGATATGGTAGATGATGAAGAATTAATTGATTTAGTTGAAATGGAAGTTAGAGATTTATTATCTGCATATGACTTCGATGGAGATGGAGCACCAGTTATTCGTGGATCAGCTTTAGGAGCATTAAATGGAGATGCTAAATGAGTTGAAAAAGTAGAAGAATTAATGTCTGCAGTTGATGAATACATCCCAACACCAACTCGTGATACAGATAAAACATTCTTAATGCCTATAGAAGATGTATTTACAATTACAGGGCGTGGAACTGTTGCAACTGGAAGAGTTGAAAGAGGAGTTGTTAAAGTTAACGACGAAGTTGAAATTGTTGGATTAGTAGAAAATAGTAAAAAAGTTGTTGTTACAGGATTAGAAATGTTTAGAAAATTATTAGACTTTGCTGAAGCTGGAGATAACGTTGGAGCATTATTAAGAGGGGTTGACAGAAACGACATCGAACGTGGACAAGTTCTTGCAAAACCAGGAACAATTAAACCTCATACAAAATTAAATGCATCAGTTTATGCTTTAACACAAGAAGAAGGTGGAAGACACAAACCATTCTTTAACAAATACCGTCCTCAATTCTATTTTAGAACTACAGACGTTACTGGAGAAGTTCATTTACCAAATGGAACAGATATGGTTATGCCTGGAGATAACGTTGAATTAGTTGTTGAATTAATTAAACCAATTGCTGTTGAACAAGGTACAAAATTCTCAATCCGTGAAGGTGGAAGAACTATTGGTGCTGGAACAGTTGTTTCAATCGTTCAATAATTTAAAAAATATATAAAAAACAAAATAAGTTTTTTAAAATTAAAAAAAATCTTTGTATATATTTTATATACAAAGATTTTTTATTTTTTTAGTAACATATATAGGTTTTAGGTCTTTATAAATAGATAAAATGATAAATTTTGAAGATATTTTAAAAATTTTTAAGTGTCTAAAATTTGAAATTAGAATCATAAAAAGATAAGAAAATAATATTTTTTATAATTACAATTTTAAAAGAATTGGTAATTTAAATAAAATTATTAGAAGTTTAACTTATAAAGAGATTAAAAGTTTCTTAAATTAATGAAAAGAACAAATTAATGTAAAATTGTTTTTCTTCGTGCATAATTTTGATAATTAAATTAGTTCTTTTTTAGATTAAGTATAAAATTAAAGCTAAAATATAAGCTATTTACAATTATTAAATAGCTTATCAATATTTAATGATTTTAATAGTGATTAGAGGATTTATAAGGATTATCATTATGTATTTATTGAAAAAAGAAAAACATTTAAAACAAAATTTATAAGTTAAACAAGAAAGTATTAAATTATAGACATTTTTTTGAAAATTATTTAATAATATTTTTTACTTTATAATAATTTTATAAAGGAAGTTTTATGAAAATAAGTGATCAATTTAAAATTATATCTAAAATAAAAAATTCTACTAGTTTGGATGTTAAAATTTTATCTGAAATTTATATACTTGAAATTATTAATAAACTTTTAGAAAATAGAAAAAAATTAAAATTTAATGAACTAAACGAAATTGATAATAATAAAGCAGGTGTTTATCTTTTATATTCTATAGTAAATAATAGATTGAAATTTTGCTATATTGGTGAATCTGTAAATGTCAAAGAAAGATTTAATCAACATATAAAAGGATATATTAATAAAAAAAACAAAATGTATTCAATTATGAATAAAAGAATAGAAAGTATTAGAGATATTAATTTTGTTTTTTTAGAGGAGATAGAAAATCAAAATAATAGATTAAAAAAAGAAACATATTATATATATACAACAAAATCGAAACACTTCTCTTTAAATACAAAGTTAGTAAATAGAAAATTGAGATGTCCAAATGGACACGGTTTAGTTAAAGGTTCTCTTTCTTATGACAAAAATAAAGATTACATTCATTTAATACTATATGGAATATGTAAAAATAAAAATTGTAAAATTAAGTTTCAAATAAACTAATTAAAAAAAGGTGATATTATATTTTTGTAAATAAAAAGGAGAATTTATATGATAACAAATAACGAAAAACAATTTACATTAACTTTAAAAGCTGTAAGTTCAAAAGATAAAGTTAGTGAATTAGTTTTAAAAGAAAATGGAGCAGCATCATTAATAAGTGAAGATAAAACAATTTATTATTTTGTAGAAGAAAAATCTTGTCTTAAAGATTTATGAAACTCATTAGAATCATTTATTAAATCAAATAAATATGATTTAAATATAAATGTTGATTCATTCGTATCTAAATTTGAAAAAGCTGAAGAACCATTTCAAACTGTTGTAGAAGCAATAGCTTTTGCTTCACACAAAGATTTAGATTATAAACAAAAATCAACAGATCCAAAATCAATTAACTTTATTTTTGATAAAAAATATACTTCAATTTATGAAGTATCAATAATTAAAATTGAATATATGGATTTTGCAAGAGACTTACAAGATTTACCACCAAACATTGGTACATCAGTTGAAATTGCAAATAGATTAGTTGAAAAAGCAAAAGAATTAATTGATGTAAAAGTTACTGTATATGACAAAAAACAAATTGAAGAAATGGGTATGGGATTATTACTATCAGTTAATGCAGGAAGTAATGTAGAAGCTAGAGTAGTTGTAATGGAGTATAACTCAGATCCATCTCAAAAAAGAACTGCTTTAGTAGGAAAAGGAATTACTTTTGATAGTGGAGGATATAATTTAAAACCATCTAACTTTATTGAAAATATGAAATTTGATATGTCGGGAGCTGCAATTGTTTCTTCAACAGTTATGGCACTTGCAAAAGCAAAAGTAAAAACTAATGTAGTATCAATTGGTTTATTAACAGATAACAGAATTGGTGGAAAAGCAACTTTAACAGAATCAGTTATTAAATCAATGAATGGAAAAACTGTAGAAATTACAAATACTGATGCAGAAGGAAGATTAGTATTAGCTGATGGTATTACTTATGCTGTAAGAAATGCCAAAGCTGATAGAGCAATTACTGTTGCAACTTTAACAGGAGCAATTGATGTTGCATTAGGAAAATGATTTACAGGAACATTTTCAACAAGTGATTCATTCTATGGAGAATTTGATAAAGCTGCTGCTAAAGCACAAGAATCAGTATGAAGAATGCCAGTTATTAAAGACCATTTAAAAGCAATGCAATGTTCAAAAGTTGCTGATTTAGCTAACTCAGAACCAGGAAGACAAGCAGGTTCTTCAACAGCTGCAGCATTCTTAGATTCATTTGCTGAGGGAAAAGACTTTATTCACTTAGATATTGCATCAACTGCAGATATTAACAAACGTGGTAGAGCACCTATGTTAAGAGCAATGTTTGAACTATTAAAAAAATAGTTTGAGTTAAAAATATCTTAATTTAAGGTATTATAAAATAAAAAAATTTATCAAATGATAAATAAAATAATTTTAATCCGAATAATTTTATTCGGTTTTTTAATTATTATTTTCTTTTAATAAAAAAAATTTTTTAAAACAATTTCTAAATAAAAGATATAGTATATATTTTATTTATTTTATATATATTTTAATTAAAAAGTTTCTTGATAAGTTATTTTAGTTTTAAAAATTTTTAATTCATCTAAAGATATTTTATTTTTTGAAAAAATTCCTATTATATTTTGAGAAAAAAACATATTTTGTTCTATTAAAGAATTATTTTTCATTATGTTTTGTCATTTTTTATTATTAAAAATATTGTAAAGATATAAAGCATTATCCATATCTTTTACAACAATATAATGGAAGAAAAATTTATTAACTGTTCTTAAAAAATTATTGTATTGAACTGGAATATTTCTTTGATCTCCATCTGGTGTTTTTTTAACTATAAATTCCGTGTGACTATTTTTATTAAAATAATTTACATTTAAATTTGAAATATTTATTCCTTCATTTTCTTCAATTAAAGTTAAATCAAGAATACTTTCTTTTTGAAATAAAGTGAATTAATAGTTATCATCCAAAAATTTATATATAATAGATTCTAAAACATGTGTTGAAGGTTAATTATTTATATTTATTTCTGGAGTAGTTGCAATTAAACTTTTTGCATTCATATTAATTAATGTTGGAGTTGCCAAAATTGGAGCTATTGTGAAATACATATGTTTAAATTGAGTATTATTTATTCTAAAAAATTTTTCTTTTATGCTTTCTAATGAAAAAGAAATATAGTCAGCAGGATTTTGATCAAAATATCAATTTTTAATTCTATTAGATTTAATTGTAGTTATCATACCTTTTTTCTCTAAAATGAAATCATCTCCAAATCCACTTTTAAGATCTACTATAAGTTCTATCATGTTTTTTTGTGCAATAGGTGTGAAAAGTCTTCTAAATTCAATTTCATTACTTCTTGATTGAACATTAAAATAACTTTCAAACTCTGTATTATTCATTAAATTAAAACTCTTATTTTCTTTAATTGAATTAATTGCTTTTTTTTCTAAGAGTTCTTTATTTTTATTTATAAATTCATTTAACTTTTTTAAATTCAAAGAGTTTAAATTTTGTGGTCTTCTTATATAACTTAAATTAGGAATTAAATCAGACATAAAAATTAATACTTTTTAAGTTTTAAAAACAGGAATCTGTTTTATAATTTCAGCTTTTAAAACTTTATCAGAAATAGAATAACCTATTTCTCCATTATTGTATAAAACATTTTTTTTATATTTAAAACTTCTTTCTCCACTATAAGTTATATCTTCCATTATAAAAAAACTTCTTTCTCAAAATAAAAATTTATTATTTTTTAAAATTATTAGTAAATAATTTTTGTTAATTCATTGTTATTATAAAAAAAATAATAAAGTTTTAAACATATTGTTTGATTTTATTTAAAAAGCTAAAATTAAATTATTTTAGTTTCTTAACATTTCAATTTAACTTATAAATAAATTATATTAAAATATATTCATTAAAAATAAATTAAATCTCTATCTTTTTAATTTTTATTTTATATAATAATTTTATGAAAAGAAAAAATGCTGATAATAAATATAAATGAGATTTTTCAAATTTATATAAAAATACACAACAATGAAAAGATGAAATTAAAAAAGCTAAAGATTTATGTGAAAGTATTTACAATTTAAAAAACACTTTAGATATTAAGGAGAATTTTTTAAAGTACTTAAACTTAAAAAAAGAAAAAGATTTATTAATAACTAAAATAAGCCAATATGCTCATTTATTTGATATTGATCAAGCAAATAATGAAAACCAGGAATTGAGTTCAATATTATATAATTTTTATCAAGAATCCAAAGTTAAATCCTCTTTTTTATTAAATGAACTAAAAGCAATTGGTGAAGAAAAAGTATTTGTTTGATTAAAAGAAAGTAATTTTGAAAATTATAATTATTATTTTAAAACTTTTTTTAAATCAACAAAATATATTCTTGAAAGTTCACAAGAAGAATTAATGAGTAAATTAGAAAGAAGTAGAAATGCAGTTGGAAATTTATATGATTCTCTTGCTTATGCAGATAGAGAAACAAGCAAAATAATTTGACAAAATAAAGAGCAAGAATTAAGTTCTTCTCTTTATAAAGAAATTATGGAAAATTCAGATCCTAAAATTGATCAAGAAAAAAGAAAAGAAGCTCAAAAGTTATATTTTAAAAACTTTATTACTAGAAAACATAGTTTTGCAAAAATATATGAAGCTATTGCTCAAGAACAATATGAAAATAAAAATGTAAGAAATTACAAATCAATTCTAGAAATGAATTTATTTGATGATCAAGTTAATGAAAACATTTATTTAAAGTTAATTGATTTTGGAAAAGAAACAATTGAGTCATTTAGAAAATATAATAGATTAATTAAAAAGGTTTATAATTTGAAAGAATTTAATTCTTCAGATAGATTATTAAAAATTGCTAAAAATTATAATAAAAAATTTAGTGTTGAACAGGGAAAAGAAATTGTAAAAAAAGCTTTGAAAGTTTTAGGAAAGGACTATTCTAATAAGCTGGAGATAGCTTTTAAAGATAATTTAGTAGATTATTATGAAGATGATAATAAATCAGATGGAGCTTATTCATCAGGGGGTAATGGTGTTGAACCAATAATATTAATGAATTGAGATGATACTTTTGGTTCAGTAAGTACATTAGCACATGAAATAGGTCATTCTGTTCATACTTTATTTTCAGATGAATCTCAAGTTTATCCTCTAAATAATTATCCAATTATTTTGGCAGAAGTAGCATCAACATTTAATGAGCATCTTTTATTTGAATATTTATATTCAAATACTAATGATGTAGAGGAGAAAAAATACTTATTGCAACAAAGAATATTTGATTTAATTTCAACTTTTTTTAGACAAATACAATTTGCAGATTTTGAATATAGTGCACATAAATTAATTGAGGAAGAAAAAACCATTACTACAGAAACATTGAAGAATTTATTTGTTCAAAAGCAAAAAGAGTTTGGATATGATGAGTTTGCAGATAAAGATGAATCAAACTATTCATGGCCTTATATTTCTCACTTCTTTCAATCACCGTTTTATGTTTATAAGTATGCAATAGATTTAGTTGCAAGTTTTAAACTTTATAATGATTTCAAATTAGGATATAAAAATAATATAATTAATTTCTTAAAAATGGGAGGTTCAAAAGAACCTTTAGAAATTTTAAAAGAAGTCGGAGTAGATTTTTTAGATAAAAATACTTATTTGCCTTTGATTGAAGAAATTGATAATTTAATAGATGAATTAGAAAAATTAATAAAATAAAAAACTGGCAAAAGCCAGTTTTTAAACTTCTAATCCTCTTAACAGTTTTTCTAAGTATTCTCCAACGCCACCTTCATTATTAGTTAAATTTGTAATACCTGCTGCTATATTTTTTAACTCCTGACTTCCATTTTTCATAGCTACTCCATAACCAACTTTTTGAAGCATTTCATAGTCATTCATTTGATCTCCAAAAGCAATAACATCTCTAATATCTTTATTGTAATATTGAGCTAATATGTCAGCTACAAATCCTTTATTTACTATTTTATTAGTTAAAGTAATCATTAATTTTGAAGTGTTTGTTAAATTTCCATAGATATTTCCTGATTGAATTTTGATTGTGTTTTTAAATTTTTCTAAAACTCTTAAAACTTCATCTCTATTATCTTCTGTATCAATAAATAAAACTAAGTTAGTTGCTGAACCTTCTCAATTTTTATATGGATCTGTTACTTTATATTCATCATTAGCAACATCATCTAAGTGAAAAAAGTTTTCTACAAATTCGTCTTTTTCTCTTACCATTGCTTTATTGTACGATTCAACTAGTATATTTGAAATAGAACTTTTAATTTTTCTATGATTCATAATTTGACTTACTATTTCTTCACTTATAGGAAACACGATTCTTTTAAATTTTTTTGTTATTGGATCATGTATATGAGCTCCATCAAAATTAGTTAAAAGAGTAGTTAAACCTAACTCATTATAAAATCTGATACTTGCTCTATGTGGACGACCTGTTATTATACAAACTTCATGCCCTTCTTTTCTTGCTTTTATTAATATCTCTTTTGTAATTGGGTGAATTTCTTCTCCATTAGACATTAAAGTAGTTCCATCTAAATCTATTAGAATTAATCTTTTTTTAGATAAGTGTTGTAGTTGCATATATATTCAACTCCTTTAAAATAAATTATATAGTTTTTTAATCAATTATTTAACTATAAGTAACATTTATTATATTTTTACTATAAAAGTGTTTGAAATTTTTTTTCATACTTTAAAAAAATTTTGGAAAAAACATATAAAAGTTTTAGAATATATTTATATAGGAAGGTAGTGTTTAATGTTTATTTATAAAACTTCTTGTGTTGATCCTACTTTTAACTTGGCCACAGAAGAATACTTTGTAAAAGCAAAAAAATACAAAGAGCCAATTCTTTTTTTATGACAAAATGACAATACTATTGTTGTAGGAAGAAATCAAAATGCTGCTTGAGAAATCAATCTTCAAAATGCACAAAAAGATTTAGTAAATATTGTTAGAAGAAATAGTGGTGGTGGAACTGTGTTTCACGATTTGGGAAATATAAATTTTAGTATAATTTATACAGATGTTGATAATAAAGCTGTTTTGTTATTTGCATCAATGTTAGAACCAGTTATTAAAACTTTAAATAATTTAGGCGTTCCCGCAAAATTTTCTGGAAGAAATGATATTGAACTAAATGGAAAAAAAATATCTGGAAATGCAATGTGAAAATATGAAGATAGATTTTTACAACATGGAACAATATTATTTAATGCAAATCTTGATAAGTTAACAAAATATTTAACTGTTGATAGAGCAAAAATTCTTTCAAAAAATATTAAATCTATTTCAGCTAGAGTTACAAATATAAATTCTGAAATAAAGAATAAAATTAATATTGAGTCATTTATGGATAAATTAATTGAAACATATAAGTATTTAGATAAAATTAAAACAATTGAGTTATCTCAAGAAGAATTACAAGAAATTAAAACTCTTAGTGAGAATAAATTCAAAAATCCAGATTGAAATTTTGCAAAAAATGCAGATTTTGATTATAGAAATAAACAAAGATTAGAAGGAAAAGGTTCTGTAGAAGTTCTTTTAAAAATTGAAAAAGCAATTATTAAAGAAGCTAAGTTCTATGGAGACTTTTTAGGATTTCAAGGAACAGAATCACTTGAAAAAAGTTTAATCAATACAAAGTATGAGACATTTGAATTACAAAAAATTTTAGATAATTCAGATATTAAGGGAATGTTTGGTGAAGGGTTTACAACTCAAGACATTCTTAACTTATTAATTCAATAGGAGGTAAAAATGAAATTTATAGGAAAATTTGATCCATTAAAAGACGAAATAGTTCAAATTGTGGATAAAGATGGAAAAATACTAAATGAAAAATTAATGCCAGAAATGACAGATAAACAAATGATAGAAGCTTACAAATTAATGAATATTTCAAGAAGACAAGATGATTTTCAAAATAAAGCGCAAAGACAAGGAAGATTACTATCATTTCTTTCATCAACAGGGCAAGAAGCATCAGAAATAGGATATACTTTACCAATTATTAAAGGAAAAGACTGATTTGCTTCAGGATATAGAAATAATGCAGCATGATTAAGTGTTGGAATGCCAATGAGAAATATTATGCTTTATTGAATGGGAAATGAATATGGAGGTCAGTCACCTGAAGGTGTAAATTCACTACCACCAAATATTATTATTGGTTCTCAATTTTCACAAGCAACAGGTATTGCTTTTGCTGAAAAATATAAAGGTACTGGAGGAGTTGCTTTAACTACTACTGGTGATGGGGGAATGAGTGAAGGAGAAACTTATGAAGCAATGAACTTTGCTAAAATTCATGAATTACCAGTTGTATTTATTTGTGAAAACAATAAATGAGCGATATCAACACCTTATAAAAAATCTACAAAATCAATAAATATTGCTGTAAAAGGTATTGCATCAGGAATTCCTTCAGTTAAAGTTGATGGAAATGATTTATTGGCAGTATATGCTGTTGCTTCAGAGGCAGTAGAATATGCAAGAAGTGGAAAAGGACCTGTATTTATTGAATGTGATACTTATAGATTGGGAGCTCACTCTTCTTCAGATAATCCAGATATATACAGACCAAAATCAGAGTTTGAAGAAGCTCTTACTAAAGAACCATTAATTAGAATGAAAAAATTCTTAATTTCAAAAGGCATATGAGATGACAAAAAACAACAGAAATTAGATATAGAACAAGATGAATTTATTAGAGCAGAATTTGATTGAGCTGAAGCAAATAAATCATATGATTTAGAAGATATTTTTAATTTTCAATATGCTCAAAAAACTCCAGATCTTGAAAAACAATATAATGAAGCAAAAGAATTTTTTGCTAAATATCCAGAAGTTGCAAAAGGAGGGCACCATTAATGAAAGTTTTAAATAATGTTAAAGCAGTTTCAGAAGCACTTGAAGTTGCCATGGAAAAATGAGATGATGTAGTAGTTTATGGAGAAGATGCAGGTTATGAAGGTGGAGTTTTTAGAGCTACTGAAGGATTACAGGCTAAATTTGGAGAAAAAAGATGTTTTGATGCTCCAATTTCTGAATCTGTTTTTGCTGGAGTTGCATTAGGTATGGCTATTAATAAAATGAAACCAGTTGTTGAATTACAATTTGAAGGTTTAGGATGACCATCATTGCAAAATATTTTAGGGCATATGGGTAGAATGAGAAACAGAACAAGAGGAAAATACCCAACACCAGTTGTTATTAGAATGCCAATGGGTGGAGGAATTAGAGCTCTTGAATTGCACTCTGAAGCTATGGAAGCAATGTATGCACATACACCAGGGATTAAAGTTGTTTGTCCTTCAACACCATATGATACAAAAGGTTTATTACTTGCAGCAATTGAATCAACAGATCCAGTTATTGTATTTGAACCAACAAAATTATATAGAGCTTTTAAACAAGAAGTTCCTGAAGGATTCTATACAGTTGAAATAGGAAAAGCTTTTAAAATCCAAGAAGGAAATGATTTAACAGTTGTAACTTATGGAGCACAAACTGTTGATTGTCAAAAAGCAATTGATGAATTGGAATCTAAAAATCCAGATATTACAATTGAATTAATTGATTTACGTTCAATTCAACCATGAGATAAAGAAATGGTTTTTGAATCAGTTAAAAAAACTGGAAGATTATTAGTTGTTCATGAAGCAATTAGATCATTTTCAGTTTCAGCAGAAATTATTGCATCAGTAAATGAAGAGTGTTTTGAATATTTAAAAGCTCCTTCAATGAGATGTACAGGTTATGATATTGTTATTCCTTTTGATTCAGGTGAAGCTTATCACCAACCTCATCCAAAAAAAATATTAGTTAAAATGGAAGAAATTTTAAATTATAAATTTTAAATAGTAGGAGAATTGAAAATATGTTTAAAGTAAAATTCGCAGACATTGGAGAAGGTTTAACAGAAGGAACAGTTACTGAAGTTTTAGTCAAAGTTGGAGACAAAGTTAAAATGGGAGACTCTCTATTTAACGTTGAAACTGATAAAGTTACTTCAGATATTTATGCACCAACAGATGGTGTTATTTCAAAAATTTTAATTTCATCAAATCAAGAAATTAAAGTAGGAGATGTAGTTGTAGAAATAGATGATGGTAAAGGTGATGCTCCAAAAGAAGCAAAATCTGAACCAGTTGAAGAAAATGCATCAGTTGTTGGTGCAACACCAGTTTCAAATGAAGTTATTTCAAGAGTAGCTAGAGAAGTTGCTCCAAAACAGGAGTTATCATCTCAACCAAGTATTATTGATAATAGTAATGTTGATGTTAAAGCATCACCATTAGCAAGAAAAATGGCAGCAGTTATGGGAGTAGACTTATCAAAGGTTAGTTCATCTGGACCAAATGGAAGAATATTAGTTGCAGATGTTCAATCATTTTCAACTAATCCGCAACCAGTTTTAGTTTCAGCACCAGTTGGAAGTGGATCAAAATCAGCTGCAATAGATTATTCAAATCCATTGATTTCAGTTCCTGAAATTAATGAACCATTAACATTTGAATCAAAACCTTGAAATCCTATCAGAAAAGCAACTGTAAAAGCAATGACAACAGCTCATGAAAAAGTTGCAGGATTTACAGGATTAAGAAATCTAGATATTACTGAATTAGTAAATATTAGAAATCAATTAAAAGGTCATGCAGATTCATTAAGAGTTAAATTAACTTATTTAGCATTTATTATTAAAGCAAGTGCAAATGCTTTAAAAGATATGCCAAATTTAAATGTAAGAATTGATGAAGAAAATAAGGCAACAAAATTTGCACAACAAATTAATATTGGTATGGCATGTGATACACCAGATGGTTTAATGGTTCCAGTAATTAGAGGAGCAGATAAATTAAGTGTTTTACAAATTGCTGTAAAAATTAATGATCTTGCAACAAAAGCAAGAGCTAAAAAATTAATACCAAGTGAAATGAGTGGAGCTACATTTACTGTTACAAATTTTGGAGCTGTAGGCTTAGATTATGCAACACCTATTGTTAATTTCCCCGAATCAGCAATTTTAGGAGTTGGAACAATAACAAAAGCTCCTGGAGTTGTTAAAGATGAAATTGAAATTAGAGACTATATGCCATTCTCAATTACTGCAGATCATAAAGTAATTGATGGGGCTGATGCAGGAAGATTCTTAACAAGAGTCGCATATTATTTACAAAATCCTGCAACTTTATTAGTTTAGGAGAATTGAAAATATGTTTAAAGTAAAATTCGCAGACATTGGAGAAGGTTTAACAGAAGGAACAGTTACTGAAGTTTTAGTCAAAGTTGGAGACAAAGTTAAAATGGGAGACTCTCTATTTAACGTTGAAACTGATAAAGTTACTTCAGATATTTATGCACCAACAGATGGTGTTATTTCAAAAATTTTAATTTCATCAAATCAAGAAATTAAAGTAGGAGATGTAGTTGTAGAAATAGATGATGGTAAAGGTGATGCTCCAAAAGAAGCAAAATCTGAACCAGTTGAAGAAAATGCATCAGTTGTTGGTGCAACACCAGTTTCAAATGATTTACTTTCAAGAGGAAGAACAAGAACAGTTCCTGCTAAAAAATCATCAGTAGAAACAATTGTTAATGCTGTAAATAGTGTAAATATGCCAGGATTTGTACAAGGTAAAGGTGGACCTTTAAAACCAGCACAAAAATTCACACCAGAAAAACAAGAAAATCATTTTGATGTTATTGTTGTGGGAGCTGGAGTTGGAGGTTATGTATCAGCTATTAAATGTGCACAATTAGGTTTAAAAACTATGATTGTAGAAAAAGCAAATTATGGGGGAGTTTGTCTAAATATTGGATGTATTCCAACTAAAACTTTATTAAAATCAGCATATTTATATGAACAAATTACAAAAAGAGCAGATAAATATGGTATTAAAGTTGATATTAGTGGAGTTAAAGCAGATTGAAAAGCAATTCAAGCAAGAAAAGATGATGTTGTTGGAAAATTAACAACAGGTGTAAAAGGTTTATTGAAAAAAAATAAAGTTACTTCAGTAGAAGGTATGGCAAAAGCATTAGATAAAAATACAGTTGAAGTAAATAAGAAAAAATATACATGTGATAATATGATTATTGCAACAGGAAGTGTGCCAAATCATTTCAATTTACCAGGAACAAAAGAAGCAATGGAATCAGGATTTTTAATTGATTCAACAGGAGCTTTATCTCTTCCAAAAATTCCAAAAGAGTTAGTAATTATTGGTGGGGGAGTTATAGGTATTGAATTTGCTTGTGTTTATAAAAGATTAGGAACAAAAGTTACTGTTTTACAATTTTTACCAACTATCTTAGAGATGCTAGACAGTGATGTTTCAAAAGAAATGACAAAAGAGTTAATTTCTAGAGGGAATTTAGAAATTATTTATGGAGTAAATACAAAGTCATTTGGTAAAAAAGAAGTAGTTTATGAAAAAGATGGTAAAGAATATAAAATTAAAGCAGATTATTGTTTACAATCAGTTGGTCGTAAAGTTGTAACAGAAGGATTTACAGAAATTAATTTGGAAATGAATGAACGTGGACATATTAATGTAAATGAATATTGTGAAACAAATATTGATGGAGTATATTCAATTGGTGATGTTACAGGAAAAATGATGTTAGCACACGTTGCTTCACATCAAGGTATTATTGCTGCAAATAGAATAGCAAGAAGACTTGGCAATGAACATGCTGAAGATATACATATGAATTTTGATAGAGTACCAAGCTGTATTTATACTTATCCAGAAGTTGCTTCTGTTGGTAAAACAGAAGATGAGCTTAAAAAAACAGGAACTGAATATCAAGTATATAAATTTCCATTTGCTGCAATTGGTAAGGCACTTGCAGATGGAAATACATGAGGTTTTGTTAAATTAATTTGTGAACCTAAATTTAAACAAGTTTTAGGTTGTCATATTATTTCTAATACTGCAACAGATATGATTTCTGAAATAACAACTGCTATGGAATCAGAAGCTACAATAACTGAAATTGCAAGATCAATTCATCCTCACCCTTCATTAAGTGAGGCAATTGGAGAAGCAGCTGAAGCATTAGAATCAGGAAAACCAATTAACTTTTAATTTTAAAAACATCAGTATACTAAAAATATACTGATGTTTTTTTAATGTATAATTAATAAAATAGTTATTTTTAGTTAAATTAGTGAAAGGTAAAAAATATGTCAAAAACACAAATACTGATTTTAGACTTTGGAAGTCAATATACTCAATTGCTTGCAAGAAGAGTTAGAAATTTAAATGTATATGCAGAAGTAATTCCTTTTGATAAAACAAAAGAAGAATTGCAAAAAAAATATATTAATTTAAAAGGAATTATATTTTCAGGGGGGCCAAACAGTGTATATTTAAAAGAAGCATACACTGTTGATAGAGCTTTATTTGATTTAAATATTCCAATACTTGGAGTTTGCTATGGTATGCAACTTATAACTGAAATATTTGAAGGTAAAGTAGAACTTGCATCTTCGCAAGAATTTGGTAAGGCACAATTATTTATAGATGATTTAAAAACTCCTCTATTTAAAAAAGTAAAAAATAATTCACAAGTTTGAATGAGTCATGAAGATCATTTGACACAAATGCCAAAAGGTTTTAAGCAAATTGCTCATTCAGATTCATCTATTGTAGGAATTGCAAATGAAGAGAGAAAAATTTATGGTATTCAATTTAATGCAGAAGTAACTCACTCAGAGCAAGGAACTCAAATATTAGAAAATTTCTTATTTGATATTTCAAAATGTCAAAAAGATTGAGAAATGAAAGAGTTTATTAAAGAAAAAATTAAGGAAATTAAAACTATAGTTGGTGAAGAAAAAGTTATTCTAGGATTTATCTGGAGGAGTTGACTCTTCTGTAGCAGCTGTTTTAATCTCAAAAGCAATAGGTAAACAATTAACATGTATTTTAGTTGATACTGGATTGTTAAGAAAAAATGAAGCGCAAAAAGTAATGGATTTATATAATAAAGACTTTGATATGAATATTAAATTAATTGATGCAAAAGAAATTTTTTATAAGGATTTAAAAGGAGAAATAGATCCTGAAAAGAAAAGAAAAATAATAGGGCGTAAATTTATTGAAGTATTTAATGAACAAGCAAGAGAAATGCAAGGAGCCAAATTTTTAGCTCAAGGTACTATCTATCCTGATGTTATAGAATCTTCAAGTCACGGTCATGTTTCAAAAACAATTAAATCACATCATAATGTTGGAGGTTTACCAGAAGATTTAAAATTTGAGTTGTTAGAACCATTAAGAACATTATTTAAAGATGAAGTTAGAACTGTTGGAAAAGAATTGGGTATTCCTGATTTAATGATTAATCGTCATCCATTTCCTGGTCCAGGTCTTGGAGTAAGAGTAATTGGAGAAGTTACAAAAGAAAAATGTGATATTTTAAGAGAAGCTGATGATATTTTTATAAATAATTTAATTGAAGCTAATTTATATAATAAAGTTTCACAAGCATTTGTTACTTTACTTCCTGTAAAAACTGTTGGAGTAATGGGAGATAATAGAACTTATGATTATGTAGTTGCTTTAAGATCTGTTAATACAATTGATTTTATGACAGCTTCAAGTAGTCATTTACCTTGAGAATTTTTAGATAAAGTTGTAAATGAGATTATAAATAAAGTAGATGGTGTTAACAGAGTGGTTTATGATATTACTTCAAAACCTCCTGGAACAATTGAATGAGAATAGGAGTTTAAAAAATGAGTACAAATGATTTAAATGGAAAAATAATTAATGAGGGAATTACTTTCGATGATGTTCTATTAGTTCAAAGATATTCTGAGTTTTTACCAAGTGAAGTGAAATTAAAAACAAAGTTAACTAAAAATATTTAACTTAATATTCCTTTAATAAGTGCTGCTATGGATACTGTAACAGAAGCTAAATTAGCAATTGAAATAGCTAGAGCTGTGGGTATAGGAGTTATTCATAAAAATTTAACTATTGAAGAACAAGTGTTAGAAGTACAAAAAGTTAAAAGAAATGAATCAGGATTTATAACTGACCCAATTACAATTTCAAAAGATACAACAGTTGAAACAGCAAATAAAATTATGGGAACTTATAAAATTTTTGGTTTACCTGTAGTTGATGAAAATCAAAAATTAATAGGTATTGTTACAAATAGAGATTTAAAATATTTTGAAGATTTCCAAGAAAAAGTTGATTTAATTATGACTAAAAAAAATTAATAACAGGAAGTCCTTATACTACTTTAGAACAAGCAAAAGCAATTTTATTAAAAAACAGAATTGAAAAATTACCAATTGTAGATAAGGACAATATTCTTGTTGGACTAATAACTACAAAAGATATTGATAAAGCAATTGATCATCCAAATGCTTGTAAAGATTTAAAAGGAAGATTAAGAGTTGCAGCAGCATTAGGAGTTAGCTCTGATTATATTGAAAGAGTTGATGCATTAGTTAAAGCGCAAGTTGATGTTATTGTTGTTGACTCAGCTCATGGTCATAGTAAAGGCATACTTGATGTTATTAAAAAAATTAGATCTAAATATAAAAATTTAGATATTATTGCTGGAAATATTTGTACTGCTGAAGGGGCAAAAGCACTTTATGAAGCTGGAGCAAATGCAGTTAAAGTTGGAGTTGTTCCTGGAAGTATTTGTACAAAAAGAGTTGTAGCTGGAGTTGGTGTTCCTCAAATTACAGCAATTAATGAAGTATTTAATTGAGCAAAAGATAAAGATTTAACTATTATAGCTGATGGGGGAATTAAGTATTCTGGAGATATTGTAAAAGCTCTTGCAGCAGGAGCACATAGTGTTATGATGGGAAGTATTTTTGCAGGTACTGAAGAATCTTCTGGAGAAGAAATTATCGTAAATGGTAAAAAGTACAAAACTTATGTTTGCATGGGCTCACTTGCAGCAATGAAAAGAGGTAGCAGTGATAGATACTTTCAAAAAGGTGCAAAAAAATTAGTTCCAGAAGGAATTGAAGCAAGAGTTCCTTTTAAAGGAAAAATGAGAGATGTTATTTTTCAATTGATGGGTGGTTTAAAAAGTGGTATGGGTTATACTGGAAGTGAAACTATTGAAGATCTTCGTTTAAACACAAAATTTGTAAAAATAACAAATGCTAGTTTAAAAGAAAGTCATCCTCATGATGTTGAATTAACAAAAGAAGCACCAAACTACAATAAATAATAAGAGGTTCAATATGAACCTTTTATTTTCTAAATAAAAATGGAAAAGAGAGTTTAATGATGGAAAAAATTAAATTAGATAATATAGCAACTAATGCTTGAAGTAATGCATTACTTTGTCAGTGTGGTAATTAAAAAGATAAATTAGATATTCACAGACTTTGTATAGTTTGTTTAAAATATATGGATTATAATAATCATTATTCAAAATCTAGTGATTCTACTTCATGAAATATTAAATTTTATAATAATGAAAATTATAATGAAGTTGAATTTAGTGGAATAATAATGGCTGTGCATAAAAATTGCTTTATAAAATAAATAAAGTTCTTATATGCTAAAATTATTTTGTTATTTATAAGGAGAAAATATAATGAAAAAACTTTCTGCAAATGAAATTAGACAAATGTGATTAGATTTTTTTAAATCTAAAAATCATTATTTTCTAGAACCTGTAAGTTTAGTTCCTGTTGAAGATCCAAGTTTATTGTGAATTAATTCAGGAGTGGCAACATTAAAACCATATTTTGATGGTAGAATGAATCCTCCATCACCAAGATTAACTAATTCACAAAAATCTATTAGAACAAATGATATAGAAAATGTTGGAGTTACTGCTCGTCATCAAACTATGTTTGAAATGTTAGGAAATTTTTCAATTGGAGATTACTTTAAAAAAGAGGCAATTGAATTTGCTTGAGAGCTTTTAACATCTCCAAAGTGATTTGCTATTGATCCAAATCTTTTATATATAACTGTTTTTAATGAGGACGAGGAAGCTTACAATGTTTGAACAAAAACTATTGGTATTAAAAAAGATCATATTTTTAAAGGAACTAGAGATACTAATTTTTGAGATGTAGGTCAAGGTCCTTGTGGTCCAAATACAGAGATTTTTTTTGATCGTGGTGAAAAATGAGATCCAGAAAAAATAGGTTCTAAACTTTTAAAAGATGATATTGAAAATGATCGTTATATTGAAATTTGAAATATAGTTTTTTCACAATTTAATAATGATGGAAATAACAATTATGCTGAATTACCAAGAAAAAATATTGATACTGGTGCTGGTTTTGAGAGATTAGTATCAATATTTCAAGAAGCTTCTACAAACTTTGAAACAGATATATTTCTTCCTACAATAAAAGAAGTAGAAAAGATATGTAATTCAAAATTTAAATATTCTGTTGAAAATTATTATAATGAAAATAAAGAACAAACTAAAATTAATACAGCTTTTAAAGTTATTGCAGATCATGTAAGAGCTGTAGTTTTTGCAATAAGTGACGGTGTATTTCCTGGAAATAAAGATAGAGGTTATATCATTAGAAGACTTATTAGAAGAAGTTCAGTGTATGGAAGAAAGCTTGGAATTCAAGATGCTTTTTTATATAAATTAGTTAATCAAGTTGTTGAAGCAATGAAAGAATTTTATCCTTATTTAATTGAAAAAGCAGAATCTGTTAAAGAAATTATTAAACAAGAAGAACTTAGATTTTTAAAAACACTTTCAAAAGGATTTGAACATTTAGAAAATATAGTTAAAATAGAAAAAAAAGTAAATGCTAAAAATGCTTTACTTTTATTTGAATCTTTTGGTTTTCCTATTGAATTAACTTCAGAAATAGCAAATGAATTAAATGTAGAAGTTGATTTAAAAGGATATGAAGTTTTGTTAGAACAAGCAAAAGAGTTAGCTAGAAATTCTAGAAAAAATGATAAAGCTTGAAATAAGCAATCTGCTATTTTAACTGGATTAAAAGTGGAAAGTGAATTTGTGGGCTATGAAGTAGAAGAGTGTGAAGCTATTGTTAATTTTATTTTTGAAGATGAAAAATCTCTTGATATTGCAAAAGATAAAGTAGTTTTTGTTACTTTAACAAAAACACCTTTTTATGCAGAAAAAGGTGGACAAGCAGCAGATAATGGTTATTTAATTGATAAACAAGAAAATCGACATTTAGTACTTGATGTACAATTAGCACCAAATGGTCAACATATTCATAAAGTTCAAATTAATGGAACTTTAAAAATTGGAGATACAATTAAAGCTGAAATTAATAGTGAAAAACGATTTTATACTATGAAAAATCATTCAGGAACTCATATATTACAAGCAGCGATTCAAGAAGTTTTAGGAAAAGAAGCATTGCAAAGTGGTAGTTATAATGATGAAAATGGTTTAAGAATTGATATTTCTTATAATAGATTACCAACTCAAGATGAAATAGATAGAATTCATTTAGCAATAAGCAGGGAAATAAAGAATTGTATTGCAAGAGAAATTATTTATTGTTCTTTACAAGAGGCAATTGAAAAACACAATGCTTTAGCATTATTTACAGAAAAATATGGTGGAACAGTTAGAATAATTAAATTTGGTAAATTTTCATTTGAACTTTGTGGAGGAACTCATGTTGAAAATACAAAAGATATTGAAGATTTATTAATTACTAGTGTTGAATCAAAAGGTAGTGGAGTATTTAGATATCATGCAGTAACAAGTCATAAAGAAGTTGCAAATTATTTAAACGAGCAATTTAGAAAACAAAAATCTGAAATATCTCCATTAGTTGATAAGTTCAATAACTTTAAATTAAAAGTTGAAAATCAATTAATGGAACAAGAAATCAATTTGATTACATCTATGCAAGTAACTAAATCTAATTTAATTCTAATAAAACAGAAAGTAAATGATTTAAAAAATGCATTTAAGCTTTATCAAAAAGAAGTAGAAGATTTATTAATTGAAGAAAGTTTAAAAAAATATTTAAATATTAAACCTATTAAAATGGGAAATATTAATTTAATTGATATTCAAATAAATGATCTTGAAATGAAAGAATTAAAGGCTTTTTCAGATAAAATGCAAAATAAATTTGATAATTTAATTATTAAATTGGCAAATACAAAAAACAAAGTATTTATAGTATCTGTAAGTGAAAATATTTCAAGTGATAATAAAGCAATAGATTTATTTAAAAATAATGGTAAATATGAAGTTAAAGGTGGAGGAAATAACACCTTTGCTCAAGGAAAAATAATTTAATTAAAATCACTTATTTTAATAATTGTTAAGTTTAATAAATAAAAATTAAAAAGTTGTTATAATTATTTATAATAGAGCTTAGATAAAATTTCTGAGCTCTTTTTTGATTATATCAAGATACAAAATAAGTTAAATCATTTAAGAAATATTCTAGAGATGTATAAATATTATTATAAAATGTATATTTTTTAATCTAGAATAATATTGTTTAATAATTATATTATTTGTGTAACAATATACTCATTTTATTTATAAATTAACTTATATGTATTGAAAAGATTATTATTTTACTTAAACTTTTATTTTGCTTTTTTAAATGCAAATAAAGTAAAATATTGAGTTTGTCAATAACTTATATAATAAAAAATTATTTCTTTTGTATATGTATCAATTAATATATAATTTAGCTTCGAATAATTTAAATTCAGTTATATTAGTATATAAATATTTAAATTTATTAAATTCTGTTTAAAGTGAGTTGAAGTGAGTAGGCATATTTATGCCTATTTTTTTTATTTATATAGTTATTGTGCCATAAAAGACATCTTTATTTTTTCATTCTATATTTAAAAAACTATTTTGAGATTTTTTTGAGTTATATCATTTATCTCATTCAATAACATCAGTTATATAATGTTCAAGTGATTCATATTTGTTATTATGAATTGTTCCTTTTTTAAGTAAAGAGTGATAACTTTCAATAACAATGTTATCTGCACATGTTTTTTTCGCTCCCATTGATATAATTAAATTGTTCGAATCACAAACATTTTTTCACGTTTTGCTTGTGTATTGAACTCCGTGATCTGAGTGAATAATTATTCCACTCGGATCTTTTATTTTTTTAATAACATTAATTTCTCTTTTTAAAGTAGCAATTACAAATTTTGCAGACATTTTATAAGAAATATCTGATGAAATAACTTCTTTTGTGAATCCATCGATTATTGTTGATTTATAAGCTTTCTTTCCTTTTCAAATTAAATAAGTAATATCTGTATATAAAATTTTGTATTTTTCTTTGACAGCACTATATTTTCTTTGAACAAGATCTGGATATTCTACATTTGAATTTTGTAGTTTTCTTTTATTTGCTTTTTTTAATTGATTTTTAGCAAATCTAGCTATAATTTTATTTTATCGCATTACTTTTCGAATTATATATGTTGAATATTTATGAGATAGTTCTTTTGAAACTTGCCTATATCCAAATTGCTTTCTATTATCATTAAATACTTTTAAAATATCGTATTTTATATAATCAAATTTATTTTTTTTATCTATGAAAAAATGATTTTTATATTTATCTCAATAGGATTTTTTTAAATTTAGTAACTCGAGTAGTTCCTTAATTGTTGTTTTATAATCTCTTGATTTAATAAAATTTATTTTTTCCTCTTTAGACATGTAGTTTCTCATGAGGTTAAAGACTTTTTTAAGGATTCATATTTCTCCTTCAAATTTTCTAATTCTGATTTATCTTCTTTAGATTTTGTATTAATGCATAAATTATTATCTGTTCTATAGATTGATTGTCAGGTTCCAATTGTTCCCATTGGTACTTTATATTTTTTATAAGCTTTTGTTACACCGTTTTCATTTGCATAAAGTATTACATCTACTTTAAATTCTTCACTATATTTACTAAATTTTTGACCAAGTTTTGCCATATTTTTTTCTTCCTTTTAAATATTTTACATAAATTTTAATGCCTACTTTTTTCAACTCAGTCTAGTTAAGTTTAAAAAAAACTTGACATTTTTTTTTTTTTTTAATCATTAATATCAATTTGAATTATTTATTTGTTTTTTAAGGGTCTTTAAAAAAGGAGGAAATATGAAAAAGTTATTAACTGTATTGGCAGCAGTAGGGATTGTTGCATCATCAGCTACAAGTGTTGTTGCGTGTGGTTCAAAATCTGATAAGAAACCAGAAGAGTCTAAAAAAGATATTACTTAGGTTGTTCGAAATTTTGAACAGGATGTTGCAAAAATATGATCAGAGCATTATGAAAAAGAGGTTGCAAGTAATTTGATTACGCTAGAAGATGCAAAAAATGATTATAAATTTTTGAATAAAGAAAATATTCAGAAATTCTCAAAATCAGAGAATAAATTGACAGTTGAACACAAAAAACAGTTGACTAGTGATGTTGAGAAATTATTTCAAGTTAAGTTGTTAAAACAGAAGTTAAATGAGTTGAAAAAAGTTAATGAATATAAAATTATTTTGGATGAGGTGGATTCGGTTTTTGAACATATTGAGTTGATTTTTAATGATAATTTTGAAATTAATTCAGAAGAATTGTCTGCTGGAGTTTATATAGGTAATGTGATAGTGGATTATAATATTGTAACTCACTATAAAGGAGTTAATGATGTTGAGAAGTTTAAACAATCAGGAATTTTGAAGTATACTTCAACTGAAAGTAAGGCATTTAAATATTTTGGAGATGTAATGTATAAAAATATAGTAAAGGATATGTTTACTTCTTCAGAAGAACAAAAGTATGTGAATTTGAAGTGAAATGATATTAAAGAAGAAAAACAAGATTATGAAGCTTTTGTAAGTTCAAATTCTCAATTGAAGAAATATTATAATGAAAATAAAGATTTTCAAAAAGGTTTGTTAAAAATTATTAATGATAAGTATTTTAAACCAAAGTTTCCTTCACTACAAATTGGTTATTCTAAACCAAGTATTTATAAAACAGATAATTTTTTAGAAAAAAATAAGGATTATTTATTTATAAATAACTTAGATGATCAAAATGCTATAAAATTAAAAGAAATTGATAGTAGAGAAACTATATCAAAAATCCTTTTAGGAAATGAAAAAGAAATAAAAAGAATTTTAAGAGATGATGTATTTAATTTAGAGACTTTAGAAAAAAATAAGAAAAAATATAGAGTTGCTCAGGATAAGTTTTTAAAAGGGTTTTTAAGTGAAACTGAAGTATCTGAATATCAAAAAACAAAGTATTATGACTTAGCAGTGGCTATGGGATATGTTGAATTTGTTGGTCCTGTTATTAAAATAGGGAATAATGATTTTTCATATGATCATCAGTTTCCTGATTTTAAATTGGCAGTTTCTTATTCAATGAATGGACTAAATGATAATTTGACTGATAAAAGTTTTATAGATTTATCATTGAAATTATTTGGTGTTTATAAAAATATTTGAAATCCTGCAGAATTTTTAGATTTACAAAATAAATTTAAAATTAATTATCTTAATAGTAAAGACTCTAAAATTTGAAATAGATTGGATAAAACAGGGAGTGGAAAAAATAATAAATGAAATATAAATATAATGAATGGATATTTAAATCAATATAGTTCATACTATTTTAAAGAATTGGATAAAAGCTTAAATTTATTGGATATGACAAGAAATATTTTTAAAAGTTCAAATATCTTATATTCATTTGATGTAAAAAACTCTAATTTAAACGGTTTATTAAGATTGTGTATTTATAATAGGATGAAAAATGGTGAAAATAGTTTTTGAAAGAATTTAAATTATATGAGATTTGATTTGTTTGGGATAGTAAAAATAAATATTTATTTAGAAGAGATAAAGAATGGTGAAGTAAAAATCGAAAGAATATTTTAAAATTAAAAATTTCAAAAAGAAATTAAAATTTCTTTTCTTTTTTTTTTTATTATCTATAATATCTACAAAGTGGTGAGTTATGAAAGACTTTAAAAGATATATTAATTTAATATTCTTATTTATATTATTCTTCTTTACTTTCTTAATACAAAGTTATTTAGAAAATAGAATTATAATATTAGTTATTTGATTTGTTGCAAATATTTTATTATTTTCTTTTTCTTTTTCTTTTATTACTGTAAATATTTCAAGATTTGTAAAACATATAGAGAAATGTAATTTTGAAATTTCAAAAAGAAATTTTTTAAATATTAATTCTAATTTCTGTTTAATAATTAGTGTGATTTTTATGTTTTTTTGAATATCTTTTTTAAATACTTATATTTCTTTTGAAAAAATAATTGCTATTACAATTAAAGAAAATTGACTTCAAAATTCTAATATACTTAGATATTTAAATACTAATGTTATATTTTTTTCTTTAATAGTTTTATTTAATTTATTTATAGTATATTTAATTTTCTATATTTTTGCATTAATGTTTTTTTATTTAATAATAAAAACTGTTATAAGTTCAAATAAACAATTTATTAATGCTATTTATAAAAAATCAATAAAGCTAAATCAAATTATAAAATTAATTTTTCAAAAAATTAAAATAATTAATAAAAAAATCTATTCTATTCAAAAAAGTTGAAAAGAAACTATAATTTTAATTAATAATATTGAGTCAAAAAGACTTAAAAAAGATAGAAAAGGAATTGTACCTCCTAATTTTTTGTTTTTTAAAATTTAAAAAAAAAAAAAAAAGGAGCAAAATAAATGAAAAAAACTAATTTTTTCTTATTATTAAAACAAGGATTAAAAGTTGTATTTAGATATAAAACACAATTTATATTAATAGTTATATTAGGATTTTTTGCATCTCTTATATTAAGTGTTACAAATTCTATAAGTGACAGAATTAGATATGAATATGATAAAACTATGCAAAAAACCAATAAATTTGATTACTATGATGAAAAAATATTAGAAACATCAAATGCTAGTGGCAGTCAAATAATGGTGCCAATAATGGATTTTATATCTGATGAATATTTAACATATAACAATGAATCAGTTGGGTATAATGTAAATATTGCAAAACAAGAAGAAAAGGAAACTTTTATTACAAAAGTATTTGAAAGCCAAGATTTTAAAGAGACCTTAGGTAAGTTAATATATAATTCTAAGTATTCCGATAGTTGATTTAATTATAATTGAAATGAATGAGATCAAAATCCATACTATAATGCATATGGTTTAGATTGAAATAAGAAAAATATAAGCAAAACAAATTATTGATATCAATTTGACAAGGATGATACTAATGGAGTTAATAGAAATTTTTCTCCTTTAGAAGTTTATACAAATAATAATAATTTTATAGCTCAACAATTGGGTGAATTTAGTAAATCAACAATAAAAATATTAAA
Source organism: Spiroplasma endosymbiont of Atherix ibis (assembly GCF_964020005.1). Lineage (NCBI taxonomy): Bacteria > Bacillati > Mycoplasmatota > Mollicutes > Entomoplasmatales > Spiroplasmataceae > Spiroplasma > Spiroplasma endosymbiont of Atherix ibis. The sequence goes on along the minus strand of NZ_OZ026474.1, from coordinate 977,256 downwards.
AACTGAGTTAATAAAAGATCTTCAAGAAGAAAAAGGAATTAAAAAACAAAATTCTCTTTTTGGTTTACTTTTTAAAAAGGAATTATTATCAGCTAAAGATATTATAATTAATGATAATTTGGATTATTCACAAGAAAGTGAATTAGTTAGAGAGATAAATACTTATATGGATTTAGCTTTTTTAACTTTAGTAGTACAAATTAATAAAATGATTCATGATTATGTTGAATATCATATGCAAGAATCTATCAAAAAAAATATTGATTTACCAAAAAAAGAAAGAATTATGGAAAGTTTTAAAGAGTCAAGTAAATTAAACAATAGTGATTTAGATAAAGAAATATTATATTCATGATTATTTTCTGTTAACTTTAAAAATTCTTCAAAAAATACATATCAAGAAGATAATATCTATATTAATGGTGCTAAAGGACAATTAACTCATGTTGATTCAAATGGTAATGTAAAAGATAAAGCTAATGGATTGAAATTAATTGATAATGGAGATTTCATTGAAAATAAATTAAAAGATAAAAGAGGATTTATCAAAAAAGATATTTATAATTTACAAAATGCTGATATAGCTTCGTCATATTTTATAAGACAAAAATTAATTGGTTTAGTAAGTGATGCAAATGTTTATTCAAGAACTGAAATAATTTATTCAGACAATGCATCTGAAAAACATTATAGAATGGTTATAATGGATAAATTAATTGATGAAAATGTAACAGTTTATGATGGAAGAAAACCAAAAACTAAAAATGAGATATTGATAAATTCACAATACTCTCATTCTAATAAAATTCAAATAGGTTCAAATATTAAAATTGGGGCAGCAAATTTAATTGTTTCAGGTTTTGCAGCTGATCCTTATACTAATTTTCCTATTGCAGATTTAACAATACCTTTTCCTAATAATAATAAAGGAGCAATAATATATATAAATAAAGATATTATAGATCTTATTCTTCCTGCAAATGAACTAAAAGTTACAACATCAAATGTTTATAGATTTTTAACATTTAAAGATAAAGCTAAAAAAATTCAAAATATTAATTTATTTAAATCTTTAAATTATAATTATGTTAGTTTATTAAAAACAGATAATGAAAATATTGCAAAAGAAAATCCTGAAAATATTAATTATAATTATTCATTTAAAGATTACAAAAGTAGTGTATTTTCATATAATTGAGAATTAATTCCAATAGTTTTAAAAACTTTTTCAACAATTTCATATATAGTTTGTACAATTATTTTATTAATTTGCTTAACAACGACATTAATTGCTATAAGAAAAACTATAAAATTTAATGCTTCTGAAATTGGTATTTTAAAAGCTCTGGGAACTAAAAATTCACAAATTGCTTTTTCTTATATTTCATATGGATTAGTATTATTAATATTTGTTGTTCCTTTATCTTGATTTATTGGAACTTTAATTCAAGAATTATTCTCTAGATTATTTATTTCTTATACAGGTGGATCTTACAATCGAATTTATTTTAATGGCTGATCTTTGGGTGTTTTAATACTAATGTTTGGAATTCTTACTATATTAGTTTCATATATAACTTCTATAATTCTTATTAACAAGCCTGTTCTTGAAATTATAAATAAGAAAGAGAGTGTTAAAAGAATTCAATGAATTGACAACTTAAAACTTAAATTAACAAAAAATAGTAAGTTTACAACCAAATTTAGTATAGAACTTGCAATTAGTGGTATGAAAGCAACATTAGTTTCAACAATAACTATATTAATTTCTTCACTTTTAATAACAACATCGATGTCAATTCCTGGAATGGTTAATAAAGCTGTAAGTTCATATTATAAAAATGTTAAATATTCTAACAAAATAGATAATTTAGAACCTATTGGTAATTCACCATTATCAAAAACAAGTTTATCAGCTTGAAATGGTGTAGATTACTATGAACCATATTTAAAAAATGTAAAAGGAAATTATGGAACAGTTGATTATTTAAGTGATTTAGTTACAAAAGTTACTGGAAATGCTGACTATTCTTTAATTCCTAAATTATTATATATTAAAGATTCAAAGGGAAATTTATCTGCAAATTGAAGTAATGAAGTGCTTACAAGTGAGTCTCTATTAAATTTAGTTTGTTATATTTTTGGAAATAATTTACCTCAAACTTTGGGAAGAGCTATAAATATAGCAGATATGCAAAGAATTATTGAATGAATGGCACACAGTGAAATAGATAAAAATATAAGTATTGAAGATAGAATAAAGAAAATTGATAATCTAACAGCAACTCTTTCAGAGGGATTGCCCCCAATTTTAAAAGCGATTTTTCCATCAGAAATTAATAATGAAGATAAAAGCACTTGAAAAAATCAAATAACATCGGCTATTTTGAGTCAATCACCAAGTTATGTTAAAAATTATTTAAGTAAAAGTGAAAATAGATATAATCAGTATACTTTTGGGTGAACATTTACAAATTATATTCCAGGAGATGATGATTTTTATACAACTACTAAGTTTATTTCTAATGACAAAAAAATGTCTTTAACAGGAGTTCAATCAAATCAAAAAGCTTATAAATTAAATGAGAATTCAAAGAAAATGTATATTGATCAAGAGTCTTTAATGAAAGCTGAAAAAATAATTAATGGTACAGATACAAATAAAAATCAAACTATTAAAACTGTAAGTGGATTTACTCTTTATTCAAATGGAACATTAAATATACCAGTTACTATGAATGAGCAAGCAAAATTTTCATTAAACAAATCAAAAAGTGATTCAATAAAAATTGATGATTTTGTTTCTAAAAGATTAGTATTATCAAAAGATCAAACAAATATTCCAAATAGTGCTTGAATTTATGATGACAATGATTGAGCTTCACAAAGAGAACAAGATAAAAAAGCTTATTCAGAACAGAATTTTTTAGACCCAGCGACATTGGATACTTCAAAATTTACATTTGCAAGATCATTTATATATAATAATGAAACTGGCAAAAAAGATAATCAAGACTTAATGACATTTAACAGAACAAAAAACACTAAATCAATTGCAGAAAATGCAATGGCTTTTGCTAATTTATACAATGATGAAAACAAAGTTTTAAAGTCAGAAATAAGACCATATTATACTTTTGATAATTTATTTTTAATTATTCCAAAAGAATATAAAGATAGTATAGTTGCTCTAAATTCTGGATCACAAAATAATAAATGATTTGGTTATTTAGAAGATACTAGTATAATTCCTAAAAAAACAATAGATGATTGAAATAGAACTAATGTAGGTAAAAATTACTCTGCTAAAGATTTTATGTGAATAAGACCTTATTCATTATTTTATGATTCAAAATATCAAGGACAAGGAGAAATTGGTTCAGAAATTTCAAATATCTTAAATTATCATAATTCTTTCTTTAGACAGAATTTTCTAGACTCAAAACCAGGAATAGTTGATAAAGATGTAAATATGCAATGAGCAAGTAATATAAATATAGTTCAAGTTGCAACAGTTGATGTTTATGGAAGTAATGTGATACTTGCAGATCAAAAATTAGCAAATTTACTTCATGGTTATTCAACAAGTAGTTATACTCCATACAATTATGTTTATGAAAAAACACAAAAATCTTCTTATCAATTAAAAAATGGTCAAGAGATAAAAACTTATGAATGAAACAAACCAAAAAATCTAATTGAAAGAAAACTTGAAGAGCAAGTTTGAGGAACAACAGAACAAAAAAACTTTTACCCTTCTAATTGATTTACAGGTATTATGTCTCAATCAAAAGAACCATACTTTTTAACAAGTCAAGCTTCATTTTCTAAATCAATTAGAACAGGAGAATATACTTTAAATGGAGGAAGTCAATACTATGATGGTTTAGAAATGAAAAATGTAGAGTTTTTAACAGAACAAAAAGCATTAATTAATCAAATTGCGGGTTTAATTTTAACAATAGGAATATCTTTTATTATAGTTATTATTATAACTGCAACTTTATCAATGATAATAATTACTGATTTATATGTAAATCAGTACAAAAAGTTTATGTTGGTTATGAAATCTCTTGGTTATTCAAATTGAAAAGTTATTAAATATTCATTTGGTAATTTAACAATATTAGCAACAATAGCTATGATTTTAGGAATATGTGGAAGTGCAACAATTGTATTATTTGCTGGATTATATATTAGGAAAAATGTAGGATCAATTCCTTTAGGATTAAGTTGATGAGCATTACTATTATCAGCAATATTTTTAGTAACAAGTTTTGTGACTTCGATTTTAATTACTACTTGAAAAATTAGAAGAGAATCACCGGTATCATTAATGAAATAGGATAAAAAATCAACTGAAATAAGTTGATTTTTTATTTTATTTTTTAATAAAAGTTAATATTTATTTTTTTTACAATATTTCTTGCTTTTCTAGTATTAATATGTGATAATTAAAAAGCATGTATATTTTGTGTTCATTAGGACAACACACTGAAAAGGGTTGTCAATGTTGAAGGAGGACCAAATGGCTCAACAAAAAATTAAAATTAAATTAAAAGGTTACGATCATGCTATTGTTGACCAATCAATTGCTAAAATTATTCAAGCAGCTGAATCAACTGGAGCTAAAGTTCGTGGACCGATTCCATTACCAACAGAAAAACAAATTATTACAATATTAAGAGCTACTCATAAATACAAAGATAGTAGAGAGCAGTTCGAAATGAGAACACATAAAAGAATACTTGAGATAGTTGAACCAACACCTAAAACAATGGATTCATTAACAAGAGTTCAATTGCCAACAGGTGTTAATATCGAAATTAAATTATAGTAAGCAATCAAGATATACATGAATAGTCATATAAAAAAATACAGGAGGAAATATCATGAAAGGAATCTTAGGACGTAAGTTAGAGATGACTCAAATCTTTAGTGAAAACGGTAAATTAATTCCAGTTACTGTTATTTCTGTAGAACAAAATACAGTTTTACAAGTAAAATCAGTTGAAAAAGATGGATACCAAGCACTAAAATTGGGAACTATTACAAAAAGAGCTAACTTATTAAATAAACCTGATATGGGTCAATTTAAAAAAGTTAACTCAGAACCTAAGCGCTTCGTAAAAGAAATCAGAGATATGGAAGGATACGAAACTGGTGCAATTATTAATGCAGCCGACGTATTTAACGCTGGTGAATTTGTGGACGTTACAGGTATATCAAAAGGTAAAGGATTTGCAGGAGCAATCAAAAGACATAATTACTCAAGAGGACCAATGGGTCATGGTTCAGGATACCATAGAGGTATTGGATCAATGGGTGCAATTATTAATAGAATTTTTAAATCTAAAAAAATGGCAGGTCACATGGGACATGAACAAGTGACAATTCAAAATTTAGAAGTAGTAAAAATAGATGTTGAAAGAAATTTAGTTTTAGTTAAAGGATCAATTCCTGGTCCAAGAAAAGGCTTTGTTGTAATTAAAAAAAACGTTAAAGGTAGAAAAGCGCAAGAAGCTGTTTCATTGTTATCAAGAAACACTGCTATTAAAGCTGCAGTTGAACCAACTGCTGCTCCAATAGTAGAAGAAATAGCTCCTGTAGCTGAATAATTAGGAGGATACAATTTAACATGAAAGCAAAAGTTTTAGATGTTAAGGGAACATCTCTTAAAGAAATTACATTAAACGATAAAGTTTGAGGTATTGAACCTCATCAACAAGCTATATTTGATACAGTTGTTTCTCAACAAGCTGCATTAAGACAAGGAACAAGAAAAACAAAAACTAGAGCTGAAGTACGTGGTGGAGGTAGAAAACCTTGAAGACAAAAAGGAACAGGACGTGCTCGTCAAGGTTCTATTAGAGCTCCACAATGAAGAGGTGGGGGAGTAACTTTTGGTCCTACACCAAATATTAACTACAAAAAAGCTGTTAATAAAAAAGTTAGACAATTAGCAATTAGAAGTGCTTTAAGTATTAAAGCTAAAGAAGCAAATTTAGTAATATTAGATAAATTTTCATTCTCAAAACCTTCAACAAAAGAAATGTTAAGTATTATGAAAAATATTAAAGTTGAAGATCAAAAAACATTAATAGTAACTAAAGAACATGACGAATTAGTTATTAAATCAGCAGGAAATATTCCAGGAGTTAAAACTTTAGATTTTCAAAAAATGAATATTTTTGATTTATTAAATGCAAATAAATTAATTGTTACTGAAGAAACTGTAAACAAAATTGAGGAGGTGTATGCATAATGCATTTAACACAAGTTATTAAAAAACCTTTGTTAACTGAAAAGACTTATTTAGGTCAACAAAATGGTGCGTACACATTTATTGTTGATAAAAAAGCAAATAAATCATTAATTAAAAAAACATTCGAAGAAATCTTTCAAGTTAAAGTTAGAGATATAAGAACTATGAACTATGATGGAAAAGATAAAAGAATGGGTAAATTTGTTGGTAAAACAGCAAGTTTTAAAAAAGCCATCATTGTATTAAAAGATGGAGAAAAATTAGATATCTTATCAGACTTATAAAATTAATTTATAAGGAAAGAGATTAGGCGAAAACAGGAGGATATATTATGCCAATCAAAAAATATAAGCCTACGACTAATGGTCGCAGAAACATGACTAGCTTAGATTATAGTATCCTTACAACTTCAAAGCCTGAAAATTCATTAGTTTCTAAACTTAATGAAAAGGCTGGAAGAAATAATCACGGTCAAATAACAACTCGCCATAAAGGTGGAGGACATAAAAGAAAATATCGTATCATTGATTTTAAACGTAATAAATTAGATATTGCTGGAAAAATTGCAACTATTGAATATGATCCAAACAGAAATTCATTTATTTGTTTAGTTAATTATATTGATGGTGAAAAAAGATACATCTTATTTGCAAAAGGAATGCATGTAGGTCAAGAAATTATTGCAGGTGAGCATGCAGATATAAAAATAGGTAATGTTGCACCATTAAAAAATATTCCTGAAGGAACATTAATTCATAATGTTGAATTAAGACCAGGAAAAGGTGGACAAATAGCACGTAGTGCTGGAAGTTCAGTACAAATTTTAGGTAAAGATGAAGATGGAAAATACATCACTTTACGTTTAGGTTCAGGAGAAGTTAGAAAAGTACTTGCTGAGTGTTATGCAACAATTGGTGAAGTAGGAAATGAAGAATATAACTTAGTAAACTGAGGAAAAGCTGGAAGAAACCGTTGAAGAGGAATTAGACCAACAGTTCGTGGATCAGTTATGAATCCAATTGATCACCCTCACGGAGGGGGAGAAGGTCGTGCTCCAATTGGGCGTAAAGCGCCATTAACACCATGAGGTAAAAAAGCTCTTGGAGTTAAAACACGTGATAAAAAGAAAGCTTCTACTAAATTAATAGTAAGAAGAAGAAATGACAACAAATAGGAGGAAATGAATAAATGTCTAGATCATTAAAAAAAGGACCTTTTGCTGATGATTACTTAATTAAAAAAGTAGAAGCATTAGGTGACAAAAAAGAAACAATTAAAACTTGATCACGTCGTTCAACAATATTTCCAAATTTTGTTGGTCACACATTTGGAGTTTACAACGGAAAAGAATTTATCCCAGTTTATGTTACAGAAGATATGGTAGGTCACAAATTAGGAGAATTTTCACCAACACGTAAGTTTGGTGGACATGGTGATGATAAGAAAAAGAAAAAATAATCATTAGGAAATAGGAGTTTCAAAATATGGAAGCAAAAGCAAAATTAACAATGATTAGAATATCACCAAGAAAAGTTAGACTAGTAGCTGACTCTATCAGAAGTAAAAAAATATCAGAAGCTATAGCAATTCTTCAAAATCAAGATAAAAGATCTTCAGAACCAGTATTAAAATTATTAAACTCAGCTGTAGCAAATGCTGTTAACAACAATGGTATGGAAGCTGATCAATTATTTATTAAAACAATCTTCGTTAATGAAGGACCGACATTAAAACGTTTTAGACCAAGAGCTCATGGTAGAGCATATGAAATTTTAAAAAGAACTAGTCACATTACAATAGTGGTTAGCGATGAAAGATAGAAGGGAATTATAGAGTTATGGGACAAAAAGTATCTCCAAATGTTTTACGTATAGGTATTATTAGAGGTTGAGAAAACCGTTGATATGCTGAAAAAGGTGAATATGTTAAGTGATTACATCAAGATATCAAAATTAGAAAAGCTGTTGAAAAACAATTAAAAAATGCAGCAGTTTCAAAAATTGAAATTGAAAGAACTAAAAAAGAAATCACTCTAATAATTCGTTCTGCTCGTCCAGCTATCGTTCTTGGACAAGAAGGTAAAAATGTTGAAAATATTGTTTTAACTGTTAGAAAAACAATTAAAGACAGAAAAGCTGATGTAAAAGTTAAAGTAATTGAAATTAAAAATCCAGATGTTGATGCAAAATTAGTTGCAACATTTATTGGAGAACAAATTACAAATCGTGCATCATTTAGAACTGTGCAAAAATTAGCAATTAGAAAAGCATTAAAAGCAGGAGCTAAAGGAATTAAAACTTCAGTTTCTGGAAGACTTGGAGGAGTTGAAATGGCTCGTACTGAAGGTTACTTAGAAGGTTCAGTACCATTATCAACTTTGAGAAGTGATATTGATTATGCCTTATATGAAGCAAGAACTACATATGGGCAAATTGGAGTTAAAGTTTGAATCAATCATGGTGAAATTTTAGGGAAAAACAATCAAAATAATTCAAAAGTAATTGAGGATAAAAAAATTCAACAAAAAACACTAAGGGAGGTTAAATAGTTATGTTAATGCCCAAAAGAGTTAAATTCCGTCGTCCTCATAGAGTGAGTTATGAAGGAAAAGCAAAAGGTGGAAAATTCATTGCATTTGGTGAATATGGATTAATGTCATTAGATGGTGCTTGAATTACTTCAAGACAAATTGAAGCAGCACGTATTGCTATGACACGTTATATGAAACGTTTTGGAAAAGTTTGAATTAGAATATTTCCCCATATGGCAAAAACTAAAAAGCCATTAGAAGTACGTATGGGTTCAGGAAAAGGATCTCCTGAAGAATGAGTAGCAGTAGTTAAAACTGGTCAATTTATGTTTGAAATTGGTGGAGTTTCAGAAGAAGTTGCTCGTGAAGCCTTACGTTTAGCAATACATAAATTACCAGTGCGTTGCAAAATTGTTAAGAGAGGTGATGAATAATGTCTAAATCAGTTGACTTCATGATGGAATTAAGAACAAAATCAATTGAAGATTTAATAAAATTAGGTGAAGATCGCCGTGCTGAATTATTCGCACTTAAATTTCAAGTAGCAGTAGGTAGTTTAGAACAAACTCATAGAATTGTTGCTCTTAAAAAAGACATTGCAAGAATTGAAATGTTATTAGGTGAAAGAAAAAGAGCGGGAGAAAATATTAATCAGACTATTAAAGCCAATTATTCAAAAGCAGTTGAAAATGCTGAAAAAGCTGGTAAAGAAGTTCGTAAAAAACATAAAGAAATGATTGAAAAACTTCAACAAGAGCAATTTGGCTCACAAAATAATGTTTCTGAAGATGCTATTATGGCAGCAATGGAAAATGCAGTAAATGAATCAGAAACTGCACCAAAAGTTGAGGTAAAAAAAGCTGAACCTAAAAAGGAAGTTGCACCAAAAGGAAAAAAAGTTGAAATAAAAGAACCTACTATTAAACCACTTAAAACTGGTGAAGCAGTACCAACAGGAAAAGGAAAAAAATCATTTGAAGGATTTGAAATGAAACCTATAAAAGTTGGTGTTGCTAAAGGTGAAAATATTGAAGGTATTAATTTAAAATTAGCAGGTAAACCAAAAGATGCAAAAACATATACTTTTGGATCAAATGCTCAAGAAGCAAAAAAACAAATTGAAGAAGCTAACATAAAAGCAACAGAAAAAAAATTACTTAAAAAAGCAACAGCAAAAGGAGCTAAATAACTATGGAAAGAAATTTAAGAAAAACTTACACAGGTAAAGTTGTTTCAGATAAAATGGACAAAACCATAACTGTTTTAGTTGAAACATATAAAAACCATCCTATTTACAAAAAAAGAGTTAAATATTCAAAAAAATATAAAGCTCATGATGAAAATTCACAAGCTCAAATGGGAGATAGAGTTGAAATTATGGAAACTCGTCCAATGAGTAAAACTAAAAAATTTAGACTTGTTAAAGTTATTGAGAAAGCAATTATTTAATTTAGAGGTATAGTAGAATGATACAAAATGAATCAAGATTAAAAATTGCAGATAATTCAGGAGCTAAAGAAATATTGGTTATTCGTAATTTAGGTGGAAGTGTTAGAAAATTTACAAATATAGGAGATATTGTTGTTGCAACTGTTAAATCAGCAGCACCTGGTGGAGCTGTTAAAAAAGGTCAAGTTATTAAAGCTGTTATTGTTAGAACTGTTAGAGGTTTAAGAAGAGCTGATGGAACATACATCAAATTTTCAGAAAATGCTGCAGTAATTATTAAAGATGATAAATCACCAAGAGGTACTCGTATCTTTGGTCCAATTGCACGTGAAGTAAAGGATGCTGGTTTTGCAAAAATTGCATCTCTAGCTCTAGAAGTGTTATAGAAGGAGAACTTTTATGAATAAATCAAAAATCTTAAGAGGAGATGTAGTAAAAGTAATCACCGGAACTCATAAAGGAAAAATTGGACCAGTAGTTAAATTATCAAAAGATAAAAAAAGAGTATATGTAGAAGGTATAGTTGAAATTAAGCATGCAAAACCTTCACAAACAGATCAAGAAGGTGGAATTAAAGAAATTCCTGCATCAATTGATGCTTCAAATGTTTCACTTGTTGATCCAAAAGTAAAAAATAGTGCTACAAAAGTTGGATATAAAATTGCAGATGGAAAAAAAGTTAGAATTGCTAAAAAATCTGGAATAGAAGTTAAATAGGAAAGGGGATAAGTTAATATGGCAACAAAAGCAAATGTTAATAGATTAGAAAAACAATATAAAGAAAAAATCACCCCAGAATTATTTAAAGAAAAGCAATACAAATCAATTATGCAAGTTCCAAAAATCACAAAAGTAGTTATAAATATAGGAATTGGAGATGCTGTACAAGATACTAAGAAATTAGATGATGCAGTTCTTGAATTACAACAAATCACAGGTCAAAAACCTCTTGTAACTAAAGCTAAAAAATCTTTAGCTGTGTTCAAATTGCGTGAAGGTATGCCAATTGGAGCAAAAGTTACTTTAAGAGGAAAAAGAATGTATGAATTTTTAGATAAATTAATATCAGTTGCGTTACCACGTGTACGTGACTTTAGAGGAGTACCTAAAACTAGTTTTGATAAACAAGGAAACTATACAATGGGTATTAAAGAACAAATTATCTTCCCAGAAATTGATTATGATAAAGTAAAAAAAGTTCGTGGGATGGACATAACAATAGTTACAACAGCAACTAACAAGGACGAATCATTTGCATTACTAAAAAAAATAGGAATGCCTTTCGTTAAATAATTGAGGAGAATAGGATAAAATGGCAAAAAAATCATTAAAAGTAAAACAAGCAAAAGTCCAAAAATTCAAAGTTAGAGAATACACACGTTGTGGAAATTGTGGTAGACCTCATTCAGTTTTAAGAAAATTTAATCTATGTCGTGTATGCTTTAGAGATTTAGCATACAAAGGACAAATCCCTGGTATTAAGAAAGCTTCATGATAGTGAAAGGAAAAGGAAATTATGACAACAGATGTAATCGCAGATATGCTTACTAGAATTAGAAATGCTAACCAACGTTATCACAAAGAAGTTCTAATACCAGGAAGCAAAGTAAAATTAGAAATAGCAAAAATTCTTAAAAAAGAAGGTTTTATTGAAGACTTCAAAGTTGCAGATGACTTTAAGAAAGACATTACTATAAGCTTAAAATATAAAGGGAAAATTAGAGTTATTAAAGGATTAAAAAGAATTTCAAAACCAGGATTAAGAGTTTATTCAAATTCTTACGACTTACCTCAAGTATTAAATGGGTTAGGTATTGCAATCGTTTCAACTTCAAATGGAATCATTACAGATAAAGAAGCTCGTCACCAAAATGTTGGTGGAGAGGTTCTGGCATTTGTTTGATAAAAAAGGAGAATTAATATATGTCACGTATAGGAAACAGAATATTAGCAATTCCTACTGGAGTAGAAGTTAAAGTTGAAACAAATAACGTTGTAACTATAAAAGGATCAAAAGGAGAACTAACTCAAACTTTTAGTCCTTTAATTGAAATTAAAGTTGAAGGTTCAGAACTAAAAACTTTAAGAGCAAATGAAAATAAACATACAAAACAATTGCATGGAACAACAAATTCTTTAATTGAAGGTATGTTAACAGGAGTTAGTCAAGGATTTATTAAAGAACTTGAAATTGTAGGGGTTGGTTATAGAGCTGCATTAGCAGGTAATAAAATCAACTTATCACTAGGTTTTTCACACCCAGTGGAATATGAAGTTCCAAAAGGAATAACAGTAGAAATCCCAAAACCAACAGAAATAAAAATATCAGGAATTGATAAGCAATTAGTTGGAGAAGTAGCGGCAAATATTAGAGCATATAGAAGACCTGAACCTTATAAAGGTAAAGGAGTTAAATACAAAAATGAAAAAATTATTAGAAAAGAAGGTAAAGCAGCTGGTAAATAGGCTGTTGCTAAGGAGAAGTAATTATGAAATACACTAAAGCAGAAGCAAGAAAAAGAAGACACTATAGAGTAAGAAATAAAGTGTCAGGAACTAGTGCTAAACCAAGATTAAATGTATTTAAATCAAACACATACTTCTATGCTCAAATTATTGATGATGTTAAAGGTGTTACTTTAGTATCATCATCTTCAATTAAACTGGGATTAAAAAGTGGATGTAATATCGATGCAGCAAAAGCTGTAGGCAAAGATATTGCTGAAAAAGCAAAAAGTAAAAAAATATCTAATGTAGTATTTGATAGAGGTGGATATTTATTCCATGGTAAAGTAAAAGCTTTTGCAGAATCTGCAAAAGAAAATGGTATGAAATTCTAAAAGGAGATTAAGGAAAAATGGCAGAAGAAACAAAAGTTGTTAAAACTGAAACTGTTCCAAAAGCAGATTCAAACAGTCAAAACAAAAAAGACACAAGACCAAATAGCAATAACAGACCTAATGGACAAAAAAGAGATCCAAAATTCAACAGAAATAGAGAAGACAACCCTTATGAAGAAAGAGTTGTTACAATTAACCGTGTTACAAAAGTTACAAAAGGTGGACGTAGATTCAGATTTGCAGCTGTTGTAGTAATTGGTGATAAAAAAGGTAGAGTTGGATTAGGAACAGGAAAAGCAAATGAAGTACCAGATGCTATTAAGAAAGCTATTAAAGAAGCAAGAAAATCTTTAATTAGAATTCCTTTAGCTGGTTCAACAGTTCCTCATGATGTAATGGGTCATTATGGAGCTGGTAAAGTTATGATTAAGCCTGCAAGAAAAGGTACAGGAGTTATTGCTGGAGGTCCAGTTCGTGCTGTTGTGGAATTAGCTGGAATTTCAGATATCTATACTAAATCATTAGGATCAAATACACCTATAAATATGATAAGAGCTACATTAGAAGGTTTACAACAAATGCAAACACCAGAACAAATTGCAAGATTACGTGGAGCTCAAGTTGAAGTTAAAAAAGAAACTAAAGAAGCTATAACAGCTTAAAAAGGAGTAATTATTTTATGAAATTACATGAATTAAAATCTACACCAGGAAGTAAAAAAGACGCAACTCGTGTTGGTCGTGGTATGGCTTCTGGTAAAGGTAAAACATCAACTAGAGGACACAAAGGTCAAAATTCACGTTCTGGTGGAGGGGTAAGACCTGGTTTTGAAGGGGGACAAACTCCTTTATTCAGAAGATTACCTAAAATTGGTTTTACAAGTTTAAATAGAAAAGAATTTGTATTAATTAATTTGGATAAATTAGAAACATTAGGTTTAAAAGATGTAAATCACAAAACATTAATGGATAAAAAAATTATAAAAAATGAAAAAACTTTAGTAAAAGTACTAGGAAATGGTAAAATTACTAAGTCAATAAATGTTAAAGTTAATAAAGTATCAAAAAGCGCTGAAGAGTTAATTAAAGCACTTGGTGGTACAGTAGAGGTGATTTAGAGTGGCTGCTAAAGTTAAAAAAACTAAAAAGGCTAAGTCAACTAAATATAAAAACGAATTCGCTAAAGGTAATTTCTTTATTAGAAACAAAGATCTTATAAAACGAATCGTTTTTACTTTAATAGTTTTAATTTTAATTAGAATGGGAACACTATTAACAGTTCCAGGTATTCAAGTATCACCAAATTTTAAACAACAAATTGGAAATCAAGATTTCTTTCAATTACTTTCTACTTTAGGGGGAGGATCAATTGGTCAATTTTCAATTCTAGCATTAGGAGTTTCTCCTTATATTACAGCATCTATTATAGTTCAATTGCTTTCAACAGATGTTATACCTGTTTTAACAAGATGAAGTAAGTCTGGAGAAAGAGGAAGAAGAAAATTAGATAGATTAACAAAACTATTGGCTATTCCTTTTGCTTTAATGCAATCAGTTGCAACAATTTTTACTCTTACAAGTCAAGGATTAATTGATGCAAAATGAGGAACAAATGCTCAGGGTACAGGTCCTGCTTGATTTTATTACATATTAATTCCAACAATAATGCTTGGTGGAACATTTTTAATGTTATGAATTTCAGATCAAATTACAATAAAAGGAATAGGTAATGGAGTTTCAATTATTATTTTTACAGGTATTGTTTCACAAATGCCTAATAACTTTACAAGTACATTTAAATTCTGAGTTGAAATTAAAGGAGAACCAACAATTCTATTTGATGGATTGCTTAAATTCTTAATTTATATTGTTTCATTCTTATTAGTTATATTTGTTGTTGTTTTAATGAATGAAGCTGAAAGAAAAATTCCTATCCAACAAACAGGTTCGGGATTAGTAGATACAAAAGATCATACCCCCTATTTACCACTTAAATTAAATAATGCGGGAGTTATTCCAGTTATTTTTGCATCAGCAATTATTTCTACTCCAATGACAGTAGCTCAAATTATTGGTGCTAGTAATCCAAGTAATGGATTTGTATTATTCACACAGAACTATCTATCATTTGGTACATGATGAGGAATTTCAATATATGGAGTATTAACAATTATATTTACTTTCTTATATTCTCAAGTTCAAATTAATCCAGAAAAAATAGCAGAAAACTTTAAAAAATCAGGAACATTTATTCCTGGAATTACACCAGGAAAAGAAACAGAGAAATTTTTAACTGGTGTAATTAACAGATTAAGTATAATGGGTTCTGTATTCCTGGCAGGTATTGCAGTTCTTCCATATATAATTACAAAAATTACTTTATTACCATCAAACTTGGCTATTGGAGGAACAGGATTAATTATTGTTATTTCTGTTTCAATTCAAACAGTTCAACAATTAAAAGGAAGATTAATTCAACAGTCATTCTTGGATAAAAAACAAGATAAGTTTAAAGAAGAAGAAACTTCATATGATTCACATATTTGATAATAAGGAGAAACAATAATTTATGAATATAATATTACTTGGAGCTCCAGGTAGTGGAAAAGGAACTCTTTCAGAGTTTCTTTGTGAGAAAGATAACTTTACACAATTATCTACTGGAGACTTATTTAGAGAAAATATTTCAAATAAAACAGATTTAGGATTAGAAGCTCAAAAATATATGAATGAGGGAAACTTAGTTCAAGATTCAGTTACCAATTCAATGGTTGAAAATTATTTAAAAACTAAATCATCTGAATTAATTTTTGATGGTTATCCAAGAACAGATGATCAAGCAAAATCATTAGATATTATGTTAAAAAATTTAAATAATCAAATTGATAAAGTTATTTATCTTGAAATTAATCAAGATGTTTTGCTAGAAAGATTAACTGGAAGAATGATTTGTAAAATTTGTAAAAGAAGTTATCATAAAATTAACAGAAAGCCATTAAAAGAAGGAATATGTGATTTTGATGGTGGACAACTAATTACAAGACCAGATGATCAAGAAGATAAAATTAAAATAAGACTAAAAGCATATCACAATCAAACAGCACCTTTAATAGAATTTTATAAAAATAAAATTATTAAAGTGAACGCTGATAATTGTTCTCCTGAAGAATTATATAATAGAGTTAAAATAGTACTTGGAAATTAAAATAAATGTCAGTTACAATTAAGAATGCTCAACAAATTGAGAAAATGAGATATGCAGGACAAGTTCTTGGAGAAGCTTTGCATGAATTAAAAAAAATTATTAAACCAGGAATAAATTGTTTAGATTTAGATAAATTTTTCATTGATTTTATTACAAGTAAAGGTTGTACAAGCAATTTTAAAGGATATGGAGGCTTTCCTGCTCATATTTGTATTTCAATTAATGAACAATTAATTCACGGTATTCCGAGAAATAGAGTATTACAAGATGGAGATATAGTATCAATTGATGCTGGTTGTGTTTATGATAAATATCATGCAGATTCAGCAATAACAGTAACTTGTGGTAACTCAAAAGATAAAAAGTATGATAAACTAATAGAGTTGACTGAAAAGTCACTATACTTGGCAATTGAGCAAGTAAGAGCCGGTGTGCGCATCGGAACCATTTCTTCAACTGTTCAAAATTTTATTGAAGAAAATGGTTATCATTTGCCAACAGATTATTCAGGACATGGTATAGGATTAGAAATGCATGAAAATCCTTTTATTCCGAATGTGGGAATAGTAAATACTGGAATGAGATTAGTTCCAGGAATGACTATCTGCATTGAACCAATGGTACAAATAGGAACAGATAAAACCGTTGTTGCTTATGATGATTGAACAGTATCATCAAAAGATGGTAGCATGACTACCCACTTTGAACATACTATTTTAGTAACTGAAGGAAACCCAGAGGTATTAACTTTATTTAAACCAAAGGAGGAAACATAATAATGGCAAAAGAAGATTATTTAGAAGTGGATGGTACTGTTTTAGAAGTACTACCAAATGCTACTTTTAAGGTGAAATTAGAAAATGAAATAGTTATAGACGCCCACGTGTCTGGTAAAATCCGAATGAATTACATTCGCATCTTACCAGGTGACAAAGTAACTGTTGCAATTTCACCATATGACCCTACACGTGGAAGAATTACATACCGTTTTAAAAATGGTAAATAGGTAATTTCAATTAAAATAAATATAAAATAAGTGCACAAAATCAGGAGGTTAGAAAAGATGAAAGTAAGATCATCTGTCAAAAAAATTTGCGACAAGTGTCGTGTAATTAGACGTAAAGGCCGTGTAATGATTATTTGTGAACAACCAAAACATAAACAACGTCAAGGTTAATTATTAAATAATTAATATTATTAAACAAAAAAATAGTTAATCTTTTAGAAAGGAAAATAATAATGGCTCGTATAAATGGGGTAGAAATACCTAATGAAAAAAGAGTAGTTATTGCTCTAACTTATATTTATGGTATTGGTTTATCAACTTCACAAAAAATCCTTGAGGCTACAAAAGTAAGCGAAGATACAAGAGTTAAAGATTTATCAGAAGATAATATCAAATCAATCTCTCAGGAAATCTCAAAAGTTAAAACAGAAGGAGATTTAAGAAGAGAAACAGCATTAAATATTAAACGTTTAATGGAAATTGGATGTTACAGAGGAATGAGACACAGAAAAGGACTTACAGTTCGTGGACAATCTACAAAGACTAACGCACGTACAAGAAAAGGTCCAAGAAAAACTGTAGCTAACAAGAAAAAATAGTTAGAGAGGTATAAACTATGGCAAATAATAGACAAAACAATAACAAGAAAAAAGTTAAAAAGAATATTGCTAAAGGTATAGCTCACGTTCACTCAACATTCAATAACACAATCGTAACAGTTTCAGATGAAAAAGGTAACGTAATATCTTGATCAAGTGCTGGAGCTATGGGTTTTAAAGGAAGTAAGAAATCAACACCTTACGCTGCTCAAATGATTGCAGAAGCTGCAGGAAAAGGAGCAATGGATAATGGAGTAAAAACTATCTCAGTTGAGGTAAAAGGTCCAGGTCCAGGAAGAGATGCTGCTGTAAGAAGTTTGCAAGGTATCGGGTTAGAAATAACAGCAATTAAAGATACAACACCAATTCCTCATAATGGAGTGCGTCCCCCAAAACGCCCAAGAGGTTAATAAAATTAATGAAACAGTTTTCAAGACCAGAATTTAATTTATTAAAAGAAGAAAAAAACAGAAATTATGGGGAATTTAAAGTAGAACCTCTAGAAAGAGGATTTGGAACTACAATTGGTAATGCAATTAGAAGAACATTGCTATCATCAACACCAGGAGCAGCAGTTTATGCAATTAAAATTGCAGGAGCAGCTCATGAATTTACATCAATCAATGGAATAGTTGAAAATGTAAGTAGAATTATATTAAATTTAAAAAAATTAGCTTTAAAAATTGATACAAAAATATTTGAAGATAATGAAGTTGTTGAATTAAAAATTAATTCAACAAGAGTAGGAGAAATTACTGCAGGAGATATTATTGTTCCTACAGGAGTGGAAATTATAAATCCAAAATTGCATATTTGTACAATAGCAGATGGTGGAGTTTTAGATTTAACTTTATTTGCAAAAAACTCAAGAGGTTATAGATCATTTAAAGAAAATAAAAAAGAAAAATTAGTTGTAGATGCAATTACAATTGATTCAAATTATTCTCCAATTATTAGAGTTTCTTATAATGTGAATGCAACAAAAATTGGTAAATCAGTAGATTTAGAAAAACTAATTTTAGAAGTTGAAACTGATGGAACAGTTACAGCAAGTGATGCAGTAGCAACAGCTGCAAAAATTTTAGTAGAACATTTACAATTCTTTGTTAACTTAAATGATGAAATTAATGATTTAAATATTATTGGTGCAACAAATGAAGAAGATGAAAAAGAATTAGATCGTTTAATTGAAGATCTAGACTTTACACAAAGAAGTTTAAACTGTTTAAAAAGAGCAAATATTAATTCATTACGTGATTTAGTTTCACGTACAGAAGATGATATTCAAGAAATTAGAAACTTGGGTAGAAAATCATTAAAAGAAATAAAAGATAAAGTGGTTCAATTAGGACTAACTTTTAAACAAGATTAGAAAGAGGTGTAGTTATATGTCATACATTCAAAAAAGAGGTAAAAATACTGCTTGAAGAGTTGCATTAATGAGAAACTTAACTACTGAGCTAATTATTTTAGAAAGATTAGAAATTACTGAAACAAGAGCTAAAGAATTAAGACAACATTTTGACAAAATGGTTACACTTGGTAAAAGAGGCGATTTGCATGCACGTAGACAAGCAGCAGCTTGATTAAGATATGTTGATGCTTCTGAAAAAGAAACTGCATTACAAAAATTGTTTACAACAATCGCAAAAAGATTTAAAACAAGAGAAGGTGGTTATACAAGAATTCTTAAATTGGATAACCGTCGTGGTGATAATGCACCAATGTGTATCATAGAGTTAGTTTAATTAAAAACTCTTAATGTAATAAAAAAACACCTTTTGGTGTTTTTTTATTACATTATTTAAGTCATTTTTTATTAATAAAAAAGCTAAAAATAATCTATTTAATAAGGTTTATAATATTTTAGAGGTATTTTATGAAAAATATTTTATTTATAGGATTAGGATATATGGGTTCTTCTCTAGTTAAATGAATTATTGCAAATAAAAATTTTAAAGTCAAACTTTATGGACATGATGCTTTTAAAGAATTACAAGATAAAATTGTTAATTCTTTAGATAATTTAACAGCAATGGATTCACTTGAAGAAATTGAATCAGAAAAAATTGATTTTATTATAATTGGAACAAGACCAAATGCTATTGATGAATTATGTTTGCAATTAAATAAGTTAAATTTAAAAGGAAAAACTATAGTATCTATGGCAAATGCTATTAATATAGAACAATTAGAATTTAATTTTAAAAATCAAAGTGATTTAACAATTATAAGAATGATGCTAAATATGAATGCATCATTAAGACAATCAGTTACAGCTATTGCTCACAAAAACGCAAAAAAAGAGAAACTTAATTTTGTAGTTAAATTGTTTCAAAATTGTGGAATAGTTGAAATTAACTTTGGTACTTTTATTGCAATTTCAGGGTGTTTACCATCTTATGTAATTTCATTTTTTAAATCAATTACAGATTATGCCATTGAAAAGGGATTTAAAAAAGAACAAGCTTTTAGAATTGTAGAGACCGCTATAATAGGAAGCATTAAAAATTGTAGTAATTCTGAAGTTGATCTAAGAACAATGATTAATCAAATCTGTGTACCAAATGGTTCAACTATTTAAGGTTAAAAGATTTTAGATAATGAAGGATTTGAAGATATGGTAAAAAAATGTCTTGATGCTGCAGCTAAAAAAGCAACTTCAAAAAAATAAAAAAAGTATATAATAGTAAAAACAAAAAAGATAAATAAAAATTGGCTTTATATATATAGTATCTTTTGCTTTGTATTCTAATTTACTTAGAAAATAGCTAAATAATAGCTATTTTTATTAAACTTATTTATATTTTTTATAATTAATAACTATTTTTAAATATTTATATTTGATATAATGATTAATGTATGAGAGGTAATACTATGTCAACAAATTTAAATGCAACAGAAAAATTAAATAATTTTAGACTTAAATTAAATGAATATAATGATAAATTAGTTCGTGCAAGTCAAAAAATGATTATCGCAAGAAGTAAATTTTCTAAGCGCGAAGTAGATAATGATTTTGTAAAAAATGCAGAAAATGAATACAAAGCAATTAAAAAAGAGTATAAAGAAATATCTGATAATAGTTTCTTTTTAGAAAATGTAAAACAATCAAAAGCAAAATTAAAAACTGTGAATAGAAATTCAAAAGAATATTGAAAACTATTTGAAGATTATAAACTTGCTGTCTTTATATATAAAGAGTCAAAAGTTGCAATTAAAGATAGAGGACATGGTGGACAACTTGCTCAATTATCAGATATTGCTCTTAAATTAAATAATATAAAATTTAGATATAGAGAAGGACATCCATTTGCTGTAAATGGTGTAAGTGTTGAAATTAAACACGGTGATTATGTAGCAATTATTGGTCATAATGGTAGTGGTAAATCAACTTTATTAAAAATAATAATTGGAGTTTTACAACCAACAAATGGATCAATAGAAATTTATGGTAATAAAGTTACAAGAAGTAATATAAATATGATTCGTAAATTTTTAGGAATAGTTTTTCAAAATCCTGATAATCAATTTATTGGTTCTACAGTTAGAGATGATATAGCGTTTGGTTTAGAAAATAGAAGAATTGAACCATCAAAAATGTCAAATATTATAATGAGTGCTGCTAAAAAAGTTAGAATGCAAGACTTTCTCGATCATGAACCTTTAATGTTAAGCGGTGGACAAAAACAAAGAGTTGCCATTGCATCTGCTTTAGCATTATCTCCAAATATATTAATTTTTGATGAAGCAACAAGTATGCTTGATCCAAAAGGAAAAAGTGAAGTTAAAGAAATTATGGTTGAATTAAAAAATACTAGAGAAAAAACAATTTTTTCAATAACTCATGATATGGATGAAATTTTAAATGCAGATAAAGTTATGGTTATGAATAAAGGGGAATTAGTAAAATTTGGATCACCAAAAGAAATATTAAATGAAAAAGATTTTTTAAGATCAATTCATTTGGATATTCCTTTTGTTGCTCAAATTGAAGAGGCACTTCAAAATGAGGGAATTAAAGTTTCAGGAAGTGCAAACTTAGAAGAGTTGGTGAAAAATATATGTCAAAAATAAGAAAAATGTCACCAGAGAAAAAAGCAAAGATAATAGCTGATAAAAAAGAGGCTAAATCTGAGTATAAACATCATACTAAAGAACTTTCTATAAAACAAAAAAAAGATGCTAAGAAAAGAAAAGAGAAACATAAAGAAATCTCTATATTAATTAAAAATGATCAAATAAACCAAAAACAATATCAAAAAGAAATTAAAGAATATATAAAAAAAGATAAAGAATTAATGCCTGAAAGAGTAAATGAAGTTAAAAAATGGTATGAAAGTATTCCTCAAAAAAATTCAGCTACAAAAAAAGAGTTTAAAAGAAAAATGAATATAGTAACTGAACCTAAATGATATTTTAATGGAGAAATTAAATTTGATTCTATTTCATATACATATAGTAAAAATTCTCCTTTTGAATTTAGAGCATTAAATGGTACTGATTTAACAATAAAAGAAGGAAAAATTACAGCAGTAATTGGTATGACAGGTAGTGGTAAATCAACTTTAATTCAATTAACAAATGGTTTATTAGTAACAGAAACAGGAAGAACAATTATTGGTAATTTTCAAATACCTGCTTCAACTAAAAAAATTAAACAAGTAAAAGAATTAAGAAGAGAAGTTGGATTGGTATTTCAATTTCCTGAATATCAATTGTTTCAAGATACAATTGAAAAAGATATATCATTTGGTCCTATTAATTTAGGAGCAAATAAAAAAGAGAGTTTTGAAAAAGTTCCTGAATTATTAAGAATGGTACATTTACCAGAAGATTATGCAAAAAGAAGTCCATTTGATCTAAGTGGTGGACAAAAGCGTCGTGTTGCAATAGCAGGAATTATTGCAATGAATGGAAATACATTAGTTTTAGATGAACCAACTGGAGGTTTAGATCCACAAGGTGAAGAAGATTTTATGAATTTATTTTATAAATTAAATAAAGAAAATGGAAAAAGAATTATTATTGTAACTCATAATATGGATCATGTATTACAAATAGCAGATGAAGTTATTGTAATGCATAAAGGAAAAGTTATTTCTAAGGGAACACCTTTTGAAATTTTCTCAAACTCAGAATTACTGAAAAAAATTGAGATTGAACCACCTAAATTATATAAACTTGCACATAAATTAAAAAATGCAGGTTTAGATGTTACAAATGTTGAATTTAGAACAGTAGAAGAACTTGCAAAAGCAATTAAATCTAAAAGAAAATAGAAAAGGAGAAAATTAATAATGAGAATGGTATTTGGTAGATATATGTCCTATAATTCAATGATTCATAAAATGGACCCTAGATTAAAATTATTTATGATCATTGCTTTAATTGTTGTTGTATTTTTTCCTATAGGATATACAGGATTTGTTTTAGTTGCAACATTTATTTTCCTAATGTATGCTGTAAGTAAATTAAGTTTTAAAATGTTGTTTAAACTATTTTTTCCTATAACATTTATTTTTGTAGTTCTTATACTTATAAATATATTTATGTTAAGGCCAGAAAATTTTTCAAGTCTTGCTAATGGAGGATATGATACAGGTGTAAATAGTTTTGGATATATTTATAAATGAAAAGCATTTTGTTTTTCAGAAAAAGCACTATATTCTGCTTTATATATGACAATTAGAATCTTTTTAATGATCACATTAACTACAATATTAACTGGAACAACACAACCTTTAGAATTAACTTTAGCTATTGAAGATTTATTATGACCTTTAAAATTAATTGGAATACCTGTTTATATTTTTTCAACAATTATCTCAATTGCTTTAAGAATGATTCCTACTTTAATTGATGAGGCAGGTAGAATTATGAAAGCTCAGTCTTCAAGAGGTATTGACTTTAAAAATGGTAAGTTAGTTGATAAAGCTAAATCAATGACTTCTTTAATAATACCTTTACTAGTTTCTGCTTTTCAAAAAGCTGAAGACTTAGCTTATGCAATGGATTCAAGAGGATATGATCCACATGCAAAAAGAACAAGATATAGACAAGTTAAATTTAGAATTTTAGATTTATTTATTTTTCTAATAGGAATGGGTGTATTTTCAGCTTTAATTTGTTATATAAATATTCCTTCACTTGTAAATGTATTGCAAATTCCTAGAATAGATAAAATTCTATTTTCTTATAATTAATTAATATGTATTATTATTTATTTACAATTCAATATGATGGAACTGATTTTTGTGGATGAGCTAAACAAAAAACCAACTAACTATTCAAGGAGAATTAGAGTCTTCAATTTCAAGAGTTGCAAGAAACTCTATATTTAGAATAGTTGGAGCTTCAAAAACTGATTCAGGAGTTCATGCAGAAGATCAAAAAGCATGAGTAGAATTAAATTTTAAACCTAATATAGTAGGTTTTTTAAAAGGACTCAATAAAAGTCTTCCATTAGGAATTAAAATTTTAAATGTAAAGGAAATAACAAAATATTTTAGAGTTAGAAATTGTAGAGAAAAAACTTATGAATATAAAATTAATTTAGGTATTAATAATGTTTTTAAAAATAGATATTATTTTTCACCGAATAAAAAATTAAATTTGTTTAAATTAAAAGAAGCTTTAAATATATTTATAGGAACTCATGATTTTTATAATTTTTCTGGACTAAAAATTGAAGAAAAGCAGTTAATTGAAACAAAAAGAACTATTAATTCAATTGAAACAAATTTAGAGAAAAATATTTTTACAATAACTTTTAAAGCCAAAGGTTTTATAAGATATCAAATAAGAATGATTGTTGGAGCAAGTATTGCTTATAGTTTAGATAAGACTAATGTACAAAAAATAGACAATGTTTTAAATGGGAAAGAAGAAAAAATGCCTTTTATAGCAAATCCAGAAGGACTTATTTTAAAAAAAATAGATTATTAATTATTTTTTAGTGTAATATATATTTAAGTCAGTTAAGAGAACTTAAATATACCAAAAAACAAGAAGTAAATAATTTTTATTAGTTTATCTTTTTTGCATAAGTTTTAATAGAACAAGAAGGAAAAGGTATATAATAAATTTTGTTTACATTTAACTGACTAAAAAAAATGTGCTAGGCACATTTTTTTATTTATTATTAATATTATTATAATATTTCTCATAACCTGTTTTTTCTTTATCTATTTTTGAACATTTAATTCTTTCTGGTTTTGATTTTCTTCAGGTATTAATATCAAAATTCCTGAAACTATTCCAAAAGGCATAAATAAAATTTGGCAAACTCCTAAAGCAATATGTTCTTTATTATCATCTATACTATTTTTAGTCATAATTGTCATTGGTATCATTCATGTTAAAGGTATTAAAAAAATTCCACAAAGGACTGTTCCGATAATAAAAAGTATATATGCTGTTTCTCTCATTATAAAATTCCTCCATAAATAATATTATCATAATAAATGATACAAGTAATTTTAAAATCTATGTTGTATTTTAATTAAAATAAATAGAACACTACTGTAGCTAGGATTTTTTTGTTTAAATTAATATTTTACTTTACTAGCAGTTGCTAGTTTTTTATTATTATATTTTAAAAATAGAAATGAATTAAAATATAAATATTTATAACATGAAATCAATATTTTCAGGTGATTTTCATATAAATGATAATTAAAAAGATTATTACTGGTGTTTTAGTGAATACTCATAATTTACTAATTTATGATATTTATATTATTCATAAAAAAATATTAAGAGAAAAAGTTTAAACTATTGATGATTAAGATATAAATAAGATTAAAAAATATCAAATAAATATTTATCAAAATGTAAAAAATTTTTATTTTAAAAACAATTAAAAAAATATAAATTAAGTTTAAATGAACAAAAAATAGCAGAAAACGAAAAATAATTTTGTAAAAATAACAAACATAGACACTTTAATATTAAAAAAATAATATAGTAAATAATTTAGCGGATAAAAACTAAAAAATTAAATTTAGCAAATCAAGATGATTTAGAAAAATTAAAAAAAATAGTACAAACTTATCTAATAAACAAATAAATGATTTTATGAGTAGTATAAATGAAATTTTAAATAAATTAGGAAAAGAGTTTGACAAATAGGTATTTAAATAGCTAAAATTTTTTTAATAAAAGTAAATATATGCTATTATTTTTTTAGAGGTATTTATCTTTTGATAATAACTTCATTTTTTATGCCCATAACGGCAAGCCCTCCCTGAAAAAAGGGAGATTTTATTTAATAGAGGTTTTTTAAATGAGTATAAAAATAAAAAAATATGATGTAATTATTATGCACAAAATTAATTCAAATAAAATTTTAAAAAAATTAGAAAAAAATTTATAAGTTAATATATCTAGTAATAAAAATGAAAATGGCAGTTTTAATTGTAGTTTTTTAAAATCAAGACCCGCAATAGTTCTTTCTAATCTTTTAGAAGACAAAAATGGTGGTTATATATTATTGGTTGTGCCTTTAACAACTAAAACAGAAAGTAAAGTCATATCAAAATCATTTAGATCTGAATTTAATGTATTAGGTAAAAAATCATATATTATGTGAGATGCTGTTCAAAAAATAAATAATACAGAGGTGAAATGTTTATATTCAAAAAATGGTAAAATTTTAAACTTATCAGGAGCTGCAAAAGAATATATTAGAAAAGAATCTATAAAAAAGATATTTAATTGAGTTAATAGCGAT
Organism: Spiroplasma endosymbiont of Atherix ibis; assembly: GCF_964020005.1. Classification (NCBI taxonomy): domain Bacteria; kingdom Bacillati; phylum Mycoplasmatota; class Mollicutes; order Entomoplasmatales; family Spiroplasmataceae; genus Spiroplasma; species Spiroplasma endosymbiont of Atherix ibis. The sequence continues at coordinate 950,629 of NZ_OZ026474.1, read as the reverse complement.
AAGTAATTTTATTTATAAAATAAATAGAGCTCTAGAGCTGCTAGAACTCTATTTTTGTTTAAATTAATAATTTATTTTTCTCAGTTTAGCTGTTAGTTTTTTGTTTATCATTATTAAATTTTTCTCAGAGAAAATAGAAAGAAAAAATATGAAGATTTATTTTTAAGACTTTAAACTTTAATTAACTAATTCATTCAATAATAAAAGAAATAAGAAATAATAGTAAAAAATCTAGAGATAATTATTATAAGTCTGGTAATTATTTAAATTATATATAGATGATGCATGAGAGCAATTTTCTAGTAATGTAAATTCATTATGAAAGGCTGCAAAACAAATTTATATATAAATAAAAATTAAGGTAAATCTAATTGACAGAATTGAATTATTTTCTAATTAATTAAAGCAAAGATTAAAGTTAAATTTTAGAAGTTTTAAAAATATTTCATTTAATAAATTATTTGTTGATTTAAATTTATAAGTGAATTATATCAAAAAAGTTAGATGGTATTACTTTAGATTTTATTAAAAGTTATGTTAACTTAAAAAAAGAATATAAGATTTTTGTTAAACAAAATAATAAAAAAGCAGAAGAGTTTTGTCAAATTTATTCTAGCTATTAATTTTTTAAAATTTATTAAATTACAAATTTGATTTTCAAGTTCTTTTTGTATTAGTAATTATGCTATCACAGAAATTATGAATACTATCACTTTTTTATAAAATCCTTTAATAAAGAGATTTTTATCAAAAAGTGATAGTATTTTTTATCTTTTTACTAAAATCTTTTTTTTAATAAAAAAACAAATTTATTTAATTTTTTTAAAATTATCTATGTTAATATTTTTGTGAAATAAAAAAAGTTAAGAATAGTTTTTAAATATTTACTTGAATATGATTTAAATTTGTTTAATTCAAATTAGTTAATGTGGCTATTACCCCCCCTTAATATTTCCCACAACCGTTTTATCACAAAATTTGTATTTAAAATTAAGAAATTGTATAATTTAAAAAAATGGAGATGAAAAAAATGTTAAGAATTAAAGCAATTAGCAAAAAAATTATGCCAAGTGTTTTTATTTTCTCTTTAATTTTGCATTTTTATTTATCTGCTATTTCTGAAGAAAAAATATTTATGAATAGTAAAATTAACTTTATTTTTAGTTATTTTAATGTTTCTATAAATATATTATTTATGTTTATTTTACTTTTAGTAATAAACATATAGTTTAGTAAATTTCTTTATTTTATAGAAATTAACTCAAATAACACAAGAAACTTAAAATGAATGATTAAAAAAGATCATTTAATGGCTGTTAGTAAATTAGTTATTTTAACAACACCTTTTGTAATTATTTATCTAATAAAATTTTTTTCAAAACAAACAGATTATTTAGAATATAGTATTGGAGTTTTAGTTTTTGCTTCTTTTAATTGTCTATTGATGGTTACTTTAATTATTTTATTTTTTGTATATAAATTTATAATAAAAATTGAGTGAGTAGATAGTTATGATAAAGAATTTAATTTTTTAGTTGAACAAATTTATTTTGGTTCAATTTTCCTAAATATTTTAAATTATGATGAAAAAATTTACTCAAAAGAATTAAAAGAAGAAATAAGAATATTTTTAGCATCTACAAATATTGAAAAAGATACGTTATTTATTGAAAAAGTATCTTTATTTTTAAAAGAAAACAAAAAGGCTACAACTCCACCTGCTCTAATTTAGTTTTAGAATTTTTAAAAATTAATTTATAAATTATCTATTAGTAAAAATAGTATTTTTTATTATATTTAAAAAATAAAAAAAATAAATAGGAGAAATAGGAAAAATGAAAAAATTATTAATTTTATTAGCAAGTGCAACTTTATGTTCAGCACCTGCTTTTTCAGTTGTTTCATTTGGAAATAAAAATGTAAATGGAGATGAAAAATTTCCCAATGCAAATTTTAAGTTAGAAAAAAACCAGATAGATATTGATACAAGGAATCCTGGAAATATTAAAATATCTAATTGAGAAATTTTAAATACTAAGTCTAAACCAACAAAGTTTAATTATAGTGAAAAGGATATTATTCAAGCAACTATTGGTTTAACAGGACTAATAACAATAAGTCCATTAGCTAATGCAAAACAAGCTGAAATAAAAGTTTTTGTAGAGTCTGAAATAGGACATAAAGAAATAATTACAGTTAATGTAAATAAAATAAAACAAGAAGAACAATTTAAATTAGACAAGACTTCATTGGATTTAAAAGCTAGTAAATATGAATATTTAACAATAGTAAATTGAGATTCATTATCAGAGGATAAAAAACCATCTGAATTTACTTTTAATAAAGAAGGTTATGCTTTTGCAGAACTGGACTCTGCAAATAAAAGAATTAAAGTTACAGCAAATAGTAAACAAGTTAATGATTTAAAATTAACTGTTAAGTCATTAAACAATACTAATATTGATATAAATATTAAAATTACATTAGATAAAATCGATTTAGCAGATGAACGTTTAGTATTGAATCTTATGGCAGGTAATATGACTGATGGAACAATTGATTCATCTGTTGCAATAGGAGATGAAGGTTATCAAATAACTAAAGAATCTGTATTATCAAGTTTTAATGAAATAAATGGACTTAATTTATCATTAGATGATTTAACTATAGATGTTCTTGAGGATGAAAATCATGGAATAGCAGCTTTTTATAAGTTATCTGCTAAAAAAACAAGCCAAATTGTAAAAGGGGAAACAACATTGGTTTTAAATCAAAATATTGATCCAATAAAATATTTTGTAAATACAAATCTTGGGGAAATAAGATTATTTAAAGGAGCTTTTAACCAAATAGATAAAGTTTTAAGTAGTTCAAAAGATAGAACATCTTTGGCAGCAATTATTTTTGAACAGATTGGTGCTAAAAATAAACAATTAGAATATATAAAAAATAATTTAGTTAAAAGTTTAGGTGCTGCTGGTAAAGAAATAATGAGTAAATCTACAGTCTCAGCTACAACTTTTAAAATAAATGGAATTCCAGATATTAAAGGTATTTTTAAAGCTGATACTGTTATTGAATTTACTCAAAAATTTATTCAAGAAGATAGAATAACTGTATATGAATCATTACCTGAAAATAAAAAAGTTAGGGTAAGTGCTCAAAACTTGGTTAATAAATCAAAAAATAATCAAAAAAATGCTAAAGTTGAAATTTATAATCAGTTAAGTCAAGACTTTAAAAATCAAATATCTTTAAGTCATTTTATAGAATTTACAAATATTATTTTTAATACAAAAGATGATAATGGAGAATTTGTAGACTTTAAATTTGATGTTTTACCAGGATCAGATAAAATGTATGGACATGATGGAGCAGCATTTAAAACTTATATAAGTTGTAGTAGTCTAGGAATATCAATTTCTACAGGAGCAGGTGATCTTGCTAAATATGAAGAAAACAAAAAATTTGACGAAAAATATTCTAAAGGTATGGGATATTTTAGTCTTTTTGGAGGAGCTATGTCAGGTAACTTTTATCAAGGACATGATATTATAGTTTTAAATCAAAAACCTTCAGAGGAAATCTCAGATAAGTTTTTTGAAATAAATAATGAACTGGAAGTTAATTTTGAAATGATAAATATGTTACAAGATCAAACTGTTACAGTTGAATTTGATAAATCTGGTATAACTGCAGAAATTTTTAATAAAGGTAATAATAAATATCTCATCAAATTAAATTCATTATATGATACATGAAAAGCTACTATAACAATTAAAGTAAATGGATATAAATCACAAAGTTTTAAAGTAACATCGACTAGCTAATGAAAAATCAAAAACCTTTTTTTAAAAATGCTTTTAAAAATTTATTAAGAAATAAAATACAGTTAATTACAATTATTATTTTAGTGTTTTTAACTTCCTTTGTTTTTACTATTTCTTACTCTTCAACGAGCAGAGTTGAGAAATCTTATAATAGTTTTATTTCCGAAAGCAATAGTAATGTCCATGACTTTGTAATAGATTTATCAAAAGCCTCATATGTAAAAGATTTATTTAGTAAAAATATTTCAGACAATGAAATTAGAGATAATTTATTAATAACTTATTTACAAAATAAATTAAATAATAAAGAATTTGCTTTTAATTTTGATAGAGTGGAATCTAGAATTTCTACTTTATCTTCTAATAAAACTTTAAAAGTTTTTGCTTTAAATCCAGATCAAAAAATTGATAAATTTGTTGTTGCTAAAGGAATGAGTATTGAATTATGAAAACAATATACTCAAGCAACAAATATTAGTACAAAAAAATGAGTATATTTAAATGAGCAATTTGCAAATGCAAATAATATTAAAATTGATGATGTTATTAGAATAAAATATGATGAATATGGAACAACTGTGCGTGTAGATGATAGTGAAATTATTCCAGTTGATTTATCTCTTTATAAAAATATAGATATTAATTCTTGAATTGATAATACAAAATATGCTAATCAAAATTGATTTCAAGTTGTTGGTTTTGGTTCAAATGCTGATTTTTCAACTCCAATAGTAAATGAAACAAAACCATTACCAAATACAAAAAAAGAAGCTTTAGTATATATTGAACCTTCAAATTTAGGTATTATAAATACTTATTATAAAAGTATTTATCCTGAAAATATTTTTGAACTTAATAATCAAGAAAATCAAAAAATTTGATATACAAATAGTGAAATAAAAAATCAAGAAATTATTTCAGCATCTTCTAATATAGATAGAGAAATAGCTTTTATAGGAAAGTTTAAAAATAGAGATAATATTAAAAACTCTACAGATAAAATAAATGAGTATTTAACAAATTTGAATAAGGCAAAAGAGTTTAATTTATATGCTGGTTATGAAAATACTTTAAATAAATCAGTGCCGATTGTATTGCAAAAAGCAGATACAAGATATAAATTTTATGGAAGAACAGTATTATTAAAATTAACAATAAATAGTTATAAAATATTTAGTTATATTATTGTATTTACAACTTTAACTATTAGTATTGTTATGCTTGTAGTTATGTTAAATAATCAAATTAAAAAATCTTTTGGACAATCAGGAGTACTACTTTCTCTTGGTTATAAAAAATCTCAATTAATATGATCAAATGGTTTATATCCTTTATTTATATCTATAATAGGTGGAACAGTTGGGTATTTATTTGGAATGGTTATGCAAGAAGCAGTTATATCAATAACAAGTAATTTTTTCTCTATAAAAATGCAATCTTTTGAGATATCTTGAGAATCATTTCTTGTAACTATTTTAGGAATGTTTATTTTTCTAGAAATTATTACATTAATAACATATTTCTATGTATTTAATAAATTTACACCTTTACAAATGATTACTTATGAAAGTAGAAGCTCAACTAATAAATTTAAACTTTCTATTAAAAAAATATTAGTTAAAGGACGAAAATTTGATGGACGATTTAAAGGAGCTATATTATCTGGTTCAATTTTAAAATTATTATCTGTTTTTATAGTTATGCTAGTTTCTTCATCACTAATTACAATTGGATCAATTATACCAGATGTATTAAAAGAAAATAAAGTTAAAACTTATATAAAGCAGGGATACAATAATCAATTATAATATCACAATCAAATTTATAATGTACTAACAAGTTTTTATAAAACTTACAATCCTTATAGTAGTACAAATAATTTAGATTTATCTGAATCTCAAAATGTATGAAATATGTATTTAAATAATGACGTTTCACAAAAAATTTATAATCCTTCAACTGATGTGGGATCATTAACTGATATGACATATAAATCAATTGATATAGATTATTTAAAAAATCAGAATCTTACTTTAGATCTTGGCGATATTACAGATATTTCAATTAAAAATAATTACTATAAAACAGTTATTTTTAATTTATGATCTGATTTAAAAACTTTTAATTTAGATAAATATTGAAATAAACAAACATTATTAAATATTATTTCAAGTAATTCAAAATCTAATGAAAATATTGAAGAGTTAGAAAAGTTAAGACAGTTTTATTTAAAATATAGAAAAACTATTGGGTTAGATTAAGTGGTTTTTAGAAAAGATTATTTCATAAATGTTAATTCAAAATACCTTTTGAATTAAACAGGGGGATCTGAAAAAGATGGAAAACCAATGATATCTAATAATAACTTTAAAAAAATCTTTGGAAATAGTTATATTATGCCTTCAAATTTTGTTTTAAAAACTGGACAAATTGAAGGTGATGAACCTATGGAAAAATCTCTTTATGATTATAAAGATGAAAATGAGAATTGAACTCAATCAAGAATCACAGTTATGATTCCTATTTACAATTGAATAATTGCATGTTTCTTTAATAACTTACAACAAGCTTTTTTACAAGGAATTTATAGTCAATCACCTTCTATGATTAAAACAACTTTTGAACAAGAGTTTAAAAAAGAAGATGGAAATTTTAATACTTTATTTAATTTAATACCTTACAATGAAAAAAAAGAGGATATTGGAATTTACTTAAATGGTTATATTAGAAATCTTAATTTAAAACTTTATGGTATTAAAGAAGATAATAAGACTCAAATTTTAAAATACGTTAAGGGAAATGACTTAAAAAAACAATTAATTAAAAATAATAATTCTATATTAATTAATCAATCTCTTGCTAAAAGATTAAAATTAAAAGCAGGAGATAAAGTAAATATAGCTCATATAATTAATACTTTAAATTATAAAGATAATGAAGTAGAAATTAATAATTGAGATACTTCATCGTTAAAAGCTTCAACTAGTAAAGATAAATATACATCAGCTTCAAATTTATATAAATCCTCAATTATAAAAGATGAGGTAAATGGTTGAAAACATAAAACTATAAATCCAACAGGAGATAATAGAGTTTACAAATCAAAAATAGATATAACTAGTCCAAGTTTAGTTGGTGCCACAGATATGTCAAAAAATATTGCAAATGCCAATATATCAATTTAAAATTATCTATTAGATTTTGAATACATAATATCTGGAATTTTTGATCAATATGGAGATAATAAAGATTGAATTAATAATGATAAAGCAAAAGAAATTTCTAAATATAAAAAATCTGAAGAATTATTATTTAAAGTTTTTATGGAAGAGTGAAGAAATCCTAAAAATCCAAATGAAGAAATAAAAAAACTATCAAAAAAATTAAGTCAATTATCAACCCAAAATATTTCTAATAGTGAATTATTTAGTGAATTTAAAAAATGAACAAATGAATCCGGAAATGAGATGTATATGAAATTATTTGAAGCACAATATCCTTTATTTAATTATAAAAGTTCATGTGATAATAGTTTTACAGATATTTCAAAAGGAACCTCAACAAATCAAAAATATGGAGATTATTCTATGATTGGTTTAAATGGTGGATCAGATAATATAACTTCATATTAAGGATATTCAAATAGTTCAATTGAAAAATCTATTAAAACTGATGAAGTTTTAAAAGTCATTTCTAGAATAAATGACACAATTAATATGATTATTTATTTTGTTGTATTTGTTTCAATATTTTTAAGTGCCATTATTATTTTATTAACAATTAATTTAGTAATTTCTGAAAATTTAAAAATAATAGCAGTTATGAAAATACTTGGTTATAAAGAATTCTATATAAGTAAATTATTTATAGGTATATATATTCCAGTTGCTATTGTCAGTTCAATTATTGGATTTGGAATGGCTTGAGGAATTATAACTATTAGTATTAATGTATTAGCACCACTTATAGTATTACCACTAAGTTTTCAAATATGATATATAATACCTGGAATTTTAGGAACATGATTGCTTTATATAATAAGTAATATTTTAAGTTGAAGTTCTTTAAAAAGAGTAAGTATGTTATTGGCAGTACAAGGAGGTTAGAAAAATGAAGAGAGTATTTAATAAATTAATTGTAAGTTTTTCAATATTTATTTTTGTTCCTTCTTTAACAATGAACGTAATTTCTTGTAAAGTAGGTGATAGAAGCAATATTTGAAGACCAAATCCAATTATGCCTATTAAAAAATATGGATTTGAAAATGTAAATTTAGATAGTATAGATATTCAAAAAATATTTTATACAGATGATTTATTAAAAGAAATTTTGCAAAGTTTAAAATTAGTTGGATATCAAGAAAGTGAACTAAGTATCCAAGTTTTTAAAAATGGAATTGAAGTAGATTTAGAAAATACTGATATGTTTAGAAATTCGAACTATAAGTTTATTATTACAAATAAAAAAAATAGTAATGATAAAATAACAGCTTCAATTAAAATTATAAATTCTTTACATTTACAAGATGTTTTTAAAGTTACAAATATAGGTACAATTTATGATCATAGAACAAGAACAATAATGATGGGATTAATGTTTTATAATATGGATATGCTTAGGCAACTTCCCAAAGTTGGACAAGAGTTAACTGATTCTAAAAATTTTAGATATAATGAAAATTTAGATGGAACAACTATAAAAATAAACGATATAATTCCAAAAGAAAAACCCACAAGTTATTATGGAAGTTTAGAATTAAATTATGATGTTGAAGAGTTTATTCCTTCTGAAAATGATAATTATCAAATGACTATAACTGAGATGGTCAAAGCTTCAAATAATATAGATACTCCAAAAACTTAATTAGGAACTTTACCTGGAAAAGATCAATATAGTGTATTAATGCAATTTATTATTGAAAATTTAAAAAATGCAACTTATTGAGCATTGCTTATCAATGATTTAGATTTAGATAATTTTAATTCTTAACAAATTGAAGGACAAAATAATATATATAAAATGCAATTTACTTTAAAACCATATGAAGAGAGTAATAGACCACAATCACCAGAAGAACAAAATGCAGATTATAATAAAAAAGCACATTATTTAAAAGATGAGAATGGAATTGAATTAACTTTTAGTTATTTTCAATAGTTTAATTAAAATTAAAAAACCTTATGTTATTATTTTATTTCAAAAATTTAAATATAAGGTTTTTTATATTTTCTATTATTTTTTATTTGTCCCTAATAAGAAATAATGTATAATATATATGCTTACTCACAAGCCCCGGAAGGTAAGGAGAAAAAGCACATGAAACAAACTACACTTATTAAAACAGCAGACATTGCTAAAAAATGATACGTAGTTGACGCTACTGGAGCAACTTTGGGTAGATTATCTACACAAATTGCTCTGGTACTTAGAGGAAAAAATAAACCAACTTTTACACCTCATATTAATAATGGAGATCATGTAATCGTAATTAATGCAGAAAAAGTAATTTTATCAGGTAAAAAAGAAAATGATAAAAATTATTACCACCACTCAATGCATCCTGGGGGATTAAAATCTAGAAACGTTGCAACACAACGTAAATTATTCCCTGAAAGAATTATTGAAAGAGCAGTAAGATTAATGTTACCAAAAAATGTTCAAGGAGGAAATCAATACCGTGCATTACATGTTTATGCAGGTAATGAACATCCACATCAAGCACAAAATCCAGAAGTATTAGTAATTCAATCAAAAAAAGGAGATAGCAAGTAATGGCAGTAAAAAAAGAAGTTGTTATGTATAGAGGAACAGGAAGAAGAAAATCTTCAGTTGCTCAAGTTATATTAACTCCTGGACAAGGTGGAATTATAGTTAATGGAAAACCAGCTTTAGAGTTTTTCCCATATGATACTTTAGTGCAAGAAATGGAACAACCTTTGGAAGCAACTGGAACAAAATCAGATTTTACAATCAAAATTGTTGTTAAAGGTGGAGGATTTACTGGACAAGCTGGAGCAGCTCGTTTAGGAATTGCAAGAGCATTATTAGAAGCTTCAAAAGATTACAAACCAGAATTAAGAGGACATGGTTTATTAACACGTGACGCTCGTGTTAAAGAACGTAAAAAATATGGACTTTATGGAGCACGTAGATCACCACAATTCTCAAAACGTTAATTTATATCATATGTACATATGAATACCCTATAAAAAGGGTATTTTTTTATTTTTTGCAAATATTAGAGGATATATTTTTAAAAAAGTATTTAAGAATATATAAAATAAAGTTCAATTCTTAAAGAAGATTTAGATGAAGCAATAAATTCAATTTATAAAACTATTGAAAAAATAGTTACTAATTATTGAATTGATGCTTGTTTAACAAGAAATGCTAAAATAATATTAAATAACAAATTAAATCTGATAATGGTTGGAACTTATTTAGATGGTGAATATAGAAACAAAGATATATCTCCAAATGTGTGATGTGTTGTTGAAAAAAACAATATTGAAAAAATTATAAAATCGAATATTATACAAGAAAAACAAAAATTATTAAAAAACTTGTAATCAATTAATAGAAGAATTAAATGCTATTAAAGCAGCTATTAAATAATAAAACTCGCTTAAATTAATTAGTTTTTTTTTATTTTAGTAATAGAATAAATATTAAAGGAGTGTTTTTTATGAAGGAATTATTAATTAAAGGATATGAGGGTAAAAATTTGCATACTTATATTTGAAAAGATGTTAAAACTGTAAAGGGAGTTTTACAACTTGTCCATGGTAGTTGTGAATATTCAAAGAGATATGATGAATTTGCAAAGTTTTTAAATGAAAATGGTTGAATTGTTGTTTCAAATGATCATAGAGGTCATGGTAAAACTGCTGATTTAAATAATAATGAACTTGGATATTTTGCAGATGAAGATGGTTGAAATATTTTAGTGAAAGACTTGAAAAAAGTTAATGATTATATAAAAGAAACTTATAAAAATCAAAAAATAGTAATGTTAGGACATTCTATGGGAAGTTTTTTGGTAAGAAGTTATGCTATTGATTTTTCTGAAACTATTCAGGGATTAATACTTAGTGGAACTGCTTGACAAAGTAATTTTGCTTTAAAATTTGGAAAAAAAATTGCTATTAGTAGACAAAAAAAATATGGATCAAAGAATATAGATAAATTTATTTGAAATTTAAGTTATAAAAAGTTTAATAAAAAATTTAATGATAAATCTTCAACAGGAGTAGAATGATTATCAATAGATGAAAATAACGTTAAGAAATTTAATGAAGATCCTTTATGCGGTCAAATTTTTACAACTTCAGCTTTTAAAGATTTATTTAAAGGTTTAATATATATTCAAAAGAATAAAAATATTAAGAAAATAAGAAAAGATTTACCTATAATTTTAGTTTCTGGTTCAAATGATCCTGTTGGAAATTATAGTAAAGGTGTCAAAAAAACATTTAAAAAATTTAAAAAAGCTAAACTTAATATTAAAATAAAACTTTATGAGAATTTAAGACATGAAATTCTTTTTGATATTGATAAAAAATTAATTTTTGCAGATACATTGAATTTTTTAAATAGCATTTAGCATTTGTTAAATGCTATTTTATTTATTAAGTTCAATTAGACCTTTAAATATTAATTCTTCATCAAAGATGAAATTATCATTAATAATTTCATCTTTAAAATCAATTGAATTTCCACCAGTAAATATTGCAAAATTAAAACCTAGTTTTTTAACAGTTGAACTTAACATTGTATAATGAGCATTATAAGCTCCTATATTTATAGCATCAACTGTATTTGTTCCATATTTTTTATTCGATTTATTGTAAGTATTATCTTTTAAAAGAACTGCACTTGAAATTAAGCAATTTAGAGAGTTTTTTAATCCTGGACAAATTATTGCTCCTTTAAATTTTTTATTTTCTATAATTGCAATTGTTGAAGCTGTTCCCATAGAAACAATTACTCCATTCTTAATGTCATAACATTTTATTGCTCCATAAAAATTACTAATAAAATCAGCGCCAAGTTTATTTATATCATCAATTTCAAAGTCATTTTTATTTATTTCTAGGTCATTTCTTAAACTAAATATATCTACTCCAATGCTACTTGCAAATTCTCTTAGAATATCATTTCATTTTGGAACTACAGAGACATAAACTATTTTTTCAAAACTAATAATGTTGTGTTTAAAATAATTTATTAGAGTTTTACTTCTTCTTCACTCTACATCTTTTGTTAAAGGTCTTATTATTTTTGTTAATTTATTTGCTTGATTATCTCAAATGCGAAAATCAGCTGTGGTATTTCCAATATCTATTAAAAGTATTTTCATTTTCTTGTTTACCTCTTTTAGAATATTTTATTACATAAAATATAATAAAGGAAAAAAAATTTCATTAAAAAGGTTATAAAATTATAGTAATATTAAAAAAAGGGGTAAACATGAAAAGTGCTATATATCCTGGGAGTTTTGATCCCTTTCATGAAGGACATTTAAATATTTTATTAAAAGCAACAAAACTATTTGATGAAGTGATTTTAGTAGTTACAAAAAATATTTCAAAAAATAATAGTTTAGATTTAGTTCAAAGAGTTGATAAAATTAAATTAAAAATAAAACATTTAAAGAATGTAAAAATTGAAATAAATCAAAATCAACTTACTGCAAATTTTGCAAAAGAGAGAAAAATCAATTATATAGTTAGAGGTATAAGGGATTCTCAAACATTAGATTATGAAATTGAATTACATGATGGTAACAAAAGTATATATAGTGAATTAGAAACAGTTTTATTTTTATCAGATAATGAAAATAGAAAAGTTTCATCTTCTTTATTAAAAGAAATAGAAAAATACAAAAGTGAGAGTTAAAATATGTGAACAATAAAAGAAATTGAAAATAAAATAAAATTAATTGAAAATAAACAAAAAATAGTATTTCCAGAAGGAAATCAATTAAAAATCCAAGAAAATGCCCAATTTTTAGTTGAACAAAATTTAGCAAAACCTATACTGTTATTTAATTCAAGAAAAGAAGTACCAGATAGTTTGAATAAAAAAATTGAAGTAGTTATTGTCGATGAATATAACAAAGATGAAATGATTGAAGTTTTTTTAGAAGCTAGAAAAGGAAAACTTGATAAACCAACTGCTATAGAATTATTAAAACAAAAAACTTATTTTGGAGTAATGATGATGAAAATGAATTTAGCTGATGCAATGATTTGTGGCTTAGAATATACAACAGCTGATACTTTAAGACCAGCTTTACAAATTATTAAAACAGCTCCAGAATACTCAATAGCTTCTTCAGTGTTTTTAATGTCAAAAAGTGAGGAAATATTTTTGTTTACAGATTGTGCTTTAAATGTTGAACCAACTTCTCAACAATTAGCAGACATAGCTTTAATGGCAGCAGATTTTGCAAAACAATTAAATGAAGATAATGTTCAAGTAGCAATGTTAAGTTATTCAACTAATGGCTCAGGAATAGGATCTAACGTTGAAAAGGTAAAAGGAGCACTTGAAATATTAAAAAGTAAAAATACTAAAGGTGTAATATTTGATGGAGAAATGCAATTTGACTCAGCATTTGATAAAAATGTTAGAGATAAAAAATATCCAAAAACAAAAATTACTAAAAAACATGCAAATGTTTATGTTTTTCCAGATTTAAGTTCAGGAAATATTGGTTATAAAATAGCTCAAAGACTTGGTGATTATCAAGCTGCAGGTCCTTTTATTTTAGGATTAAATAAGACTGTAAATGACTTGTCAAGAGGAGCTACATTAGAAGATATAAAACAAACATCTATAATTACAATTTTTACATCAATGTTTAATGGAGGAAATAAATAATGATACTAGTAGTAAATGCAGGAAGTAGCTCAATTAAATTTAAATTATTTGATATTAAAGATTCTAAAAATCCAAAATCTTTGGTAGAAGGATTAGCAGAAAGAATAGCTGTTGATGGTAAATTAATTATTGAAGTTAATGATAAAAAGCATATTTTTGAAGAAGAAATAAAAGATCATTTACAAGCAGTTGAATTGATTTTAACTAAATTCACTGAACTAAAAGTTATAGAAAAAACTGAAGATATTAAAGGTATTGGATTTAGAATAGTACATGGTGGAGACAAAATTGTTAATACAGTTGAATTAACACAAGAAATTAAAAATATAATAGAAGACAATATTAAATTAGCTCCATTGCATAATCCAGGAGCTTTAACTTCAATTAATGCATTTCAAAAAAGTTTACCAAAAGCTAAACTTGTTGGATGTTTTGATACTTCATATCATCAAACAATGCCAGAAATTAGTTATATGTATTCAGTCCCTTACAAATGATATACAGATTTAAAAGTTAGAAAATATGGTTTTCATGGAATTAGTTATGATTATATTACATATAAAGCTCAAGAGATATTTAATAAAAAGAAAGAAGATTTAAATTTAATTGTTTGTCATTTAGGTAATGGTGCAAGTATTTGTGCTATCAAAAATGGAAAATCATATAATACAACAATGGGATTAACTCCTTTAGCTGGTTTAATGATGGGAACAAGAAGTGGAGATATTGATCCATCAATTCTTCAATATGTTTCTAAAGAAACAGGAAAAAATGTATTTGAAGTTACAGATATGTTAAATAAGGAATCTGGTTTGTATGGTATAAGTGAAATAAGTAGTGATATGAGAGATGTTGTTGATGCTGCTTCAAATAATAATAAACAAGCTAAACTAGCTTTAGAAATTTATACACAAACAGTTACTGACTTTGTAGTAAAATTTGCAAATCAAATTAATGGTAAAATTGATGGAATTATATTTACAGCAGGTATTGGAGAAAATGCATCAATAGTAAGAGAAAAAGTTGTTGAAAAATGTTCTTTATTACAATTATCAATTGATTCTAAATTAAATGATCAGAAATATGGAGATTATTTGAAAATATCTTCAAATGACTCAAAAATACCAGTTTTTAAATTAAGAACAAATGAAGAATTAATGATTTGTAATGAAACATTAAAGTTTTTATAAAATATTTTTAAAAAATCAAACTTGAAGTTTGGTTTTTTATTTTTAATTAGATATAATTTTTATGTTAATAAGTTAGGTGAAAAATAATGAAACTTAATAAAGATTTTGAATTTTCTTTGAAAGTTATGGTTTTGATATTGCTAATGTCTTTTTTAGTATTAGATTTTGTACTTCAAATATATTCACCAAAAAAAACTTTTGAAGGTTTGCCAACAATGGAAAGATTAAATATATACTATTCTTTTTTTACAACACAGTCTAATTATGCAGTAGTTCTTTATTTAGTAGCTGCTTTATTTATGAAAAGAATTTATAATTCTAAACCGGTTTTTGGTATTGAGTTAGCTATGACAGTTTATATCACAGTAACAATGTTAGTTTTTTGATTTGGTCTTTTAGCATCAAGAGATGAAATGGATTCATATTATCCATCAAATTGAGTTTCTACAATGGTTTTACATTTGTGTATACCAAGTATTATGATAGTCTATTTTTTATTATCTTGTGGAGATCAATATTTTTCTTATAGAAGATACTCAAAATTTGCACTTCCTTTGACATGTACTTATCCTGTAGGCTATTTAATTTTTGCAATGATAAGAGGGGAAATAAGATTTAATTATTATTCACCTGAGTTTTTTAAAAAAATTTATTCTCTTTCTTCAGATAGTTGATTTTGAACAAATATATGAAGTGCAGATAAGGGTGTTATTGATAAAAGTAGACATTTTACTCAACAAATGTGATATCCATATTGATTTTTAAATATTCATAAATTTACTTTGGAAGAGAAAAATGGAACAATTTTCAGCCAAAGTACGTGACCTCAGTGATTTATTTTTTTTGTTTTTGCAATAGCTTGTTTTGCAATAACTTTTTTAGTTGTTAGTTTACAATTTATATATTTAAATTGAAATAATAAGAAATTTTATAATTGGCATGATATTGAAGGAAAACTTATTACAGCTGAAGAGCATGCTTATCGTAAACAAAAAGCTAAATTAAAAAAAAGTACTGCAAAAAATGAATACAAAATGACTTTATTACACAAAAAAACAGCTTATAAAGTATTCTTGAAAAGTATTAAGTCATATCCAAAAGAAGAAAGAATTAACAAAATAAAAAAAATCTTTGAAACTAGATCTTTGGAACAAAAAATAAAGAGAGCTTCTATAAAACAACAAAAAGTTCTTGAAAAATCAAATAAACAACAAATTAAAAGATTTATTCTTACTTTAAATTATAAAGATAGGCCATTTGTTAAAGAAAATCTTAGAGAAGCTGAGCGTTACAAGAAACTTGTAAAAAAAGGAGTTATTATATTTAAAACTAAGTATGTTGATTAGAGTAGAGGAATGTAAAATAATTTTTTATATATTAATATGTTAACTAATAAAGGTAGGATTTTGCCTTTATTTTTTATATAATTATAAATAGTGGATATTTAAAAAAGGGGCGATGTGATTATGGTTCATTTGAGGGTTAGAAATTTACCATCTAAAGGAATTTTAAAAGAATGATTATTTTCTGATGAACAAATTAATTTTGGACAAGATTTTGCTCTTATAGAATTAGATGATGGTTCTAAAATAAATATAAAATCCAACTATAATGGTATAATTACAAAAACCATTAATTTAGGAACTTCTGTAAAAAACGGAAGTATCTTAGCAAACATTGCTATTGGGGAAAAAGAAATAGAAAAATATAAAAAAAAAGTTTGAAAAAATTAAGTATTAAAAAGAATAATGAAGAAGAAATATTTATTTTAACTCAAGAAAACGAACCCAATGTACAAGATATTGAAACAGGAGCTGTTGTATATGATAGATATAATCAAGCAGTAACACCTTTTTCAACAGGTAGAGATGATATTATGGATAATTTACAAAAAGTTCAAAGAATGGAGAAAAAAGATCAAAGTATGAATCAAGAAAATGAACAACCAAAAGATAAGTTTGCTCAAATGAGAGCTAATATAAAAGACTCAATTAAAAATGCTCCTCAAAATAAAGTTATGGGTGATTTAACAAAAGAAGAATTACTAAAAATGACAAATGAAGATATAAAAGAATCAGATGGAAGTAATTTGTTTTCAACAAATAATTTATCTGGAGTAAGTAAGTTTAGACAATTAGTTCAAGCAAGAAAAGAAAAACTTTTAGAAGAAAATGACTTTAGAGAATCTCAAAATGAAAATCAACTAATTGATGCAATGTCAAAAACTGATGAAAAAGGTAGACCGTTAATAATGAGAAATATTATTCAAGCAAGAATGGATAAATTAAATGCTGCTGGGGGAGATCCAAATGTTCTTGAACAAGATATAGTAGCAACAAAAGATAATGCTGTACTTGATAATCAAAGATTTAAAAAAACTACTAATAATATCAACAATATAAAAGATGCTGAGAAAATAAAACAAGGATATTCTCAAGATAATCTTTTTGGAATGTCATATGGTTCTTATATAGAAAATGATGAAGATACTATAATAGATGCTAATGATTTAAGTCCTTATAGTGGAGTTATTATGCCTAAAAAGAAACCTCAGCAATTAGTTGATGAAATTACTCATAAGCCAACTAAAACTTATGCAGAGTCAAAACTTTCAAATCTTTATGATACTTCAAAGAGATGAGAAATTATAAAAAATCGTGATGAAAGAAGTCTTATTAATCAAAGAAGAAAAGTAGTAGAAAAAGGAATTCAAACAGATAATCCAGAATTCACTAAAATAATTAATGAAATTGATATACCAAAAGAATTTTTAAGAGAAGTTCCTTTTCAAGATCCTAATACTGGAGCTATGGTTTATATTCCTTATAATCAAACACCTAAAGGAATAGAAGAATTTGAAGTTTGATTAAGAGCTACAAATTTATATACTGCATATAAAGAAAAACAAAATGTTGAATTAACTCAAGAAACTTTAAACAATATTCGTGTACCTTTTAAAAGAACTCATGAAAATGTAATTGAAAATGAAGAACTATTTCAACCAAATCAATATTTTGAAGAAAAAATATTGGAAAAAACACCAAAAGTTATTCAAAAAGAAATTAAAACAGAGATTAATAAAAAAGATGATGAACTTGTAAAAGCATCAGATAAGAAAGTTGCAGATGAAACTTTAGACTTTTTAAAAGAACAAATTAAAGATTTACAAAAAACTTTGAAAGAACAAAATCAATTAAATGCTGCAACTTCAAAATTAAATCAGCAATCACATTTTAATGCAGGAACTGATACATTTGGACAAATGATGCAATATATGTTAATGCAAAACATGATGCAAAATATGAGTCAAAATCAAAAAAAAGAACCAAATAGAGAGTTTAATGCTAATGATTTAAAAATGATAATTAAAGATGAAATAAACTTATTTGCAAATGAATTAAAAGAAAAAAAACGTCAAGAAGAAGAAAGAGCACAATTAGAAAGAGAAATAATAGAGAGAGTTGAAAGAGACTTAAAAGAAAAATGAGAATTTGATAAAAGTGAAAGAGAAAAAGAAAATATTCAAGATGTAAATTTTGAAAAAGACAAACCAGATAATTCTGTAGGTTATTTACAATTTGAATCTAATGATGAAAATAAAATTATTGAAAGAACTAAAATAAATAAAAATAGAAATCCAGCAGTTAAATCAATGATTTTAAGTCAAAATTTTATACCCCCACTTACAATATCAACTGAAATAGATATGAGTGCTATTTTAAAATTGAAACATATCTTAAAACAAACTCAAAATAATATAAAATTTACTACAATTTCATTTATTGCAAAAGCTATCTCTATTGCTCTTGAAGAATATCCAAAGTTAAACTCAAGTTATGATGCTGAAACAAATGAAGTATTAATTAAAAAATATCATCATATTGGTCTTGCAACAGAAACAACTGAAGGATTAATTATTCCTGTACTTAAATTTGTTGAAAAATTATCAATAAAAGAAGTTGCAATAGATATTAAAGAAGTAACTTCAAGACTTAGATCAGGAGAACTTTATAATTATGAAGCTGATGGAAGTACAATCACAATTGCTAATTATGGAAATATTGGAGCAATTCAAGCAACTCCAACAATTTTTTATCCAAATGCTGCAGTTGTTGGAGTAGGTAAAGTTGTTAAAAAACCAGTTGTAGTTTATAATGAAAAATTAGCTATTAAAGCAATAATGAATATGAGTTTAACAGTAGATCAAAGAATTATTGATGCTTCAGAAGCAGGTCAATTCCTTGCAAAAGTTAAATCAATTCTTGAAAAACCAGAAGTTTTTACTGTTTCTTAAAATACAATAATTGATATTGTTAATATAATTGGAAAATAAGTTAAATAAAATATTAAATATGAATCATATTAAAACTGCTAAGAGTTATATTTAATATTTTTTTATTTATATTATTTATCTCATTCAATAGCATTATTTATATAATTTTTCAGTAATTCATATTTATTATTATGAATTGTTCCTTTTTAAACAAAAAATGATAGCTTTTAATAAAAAAGTTATTTGCACATGTTTTTTTCCCATTGATATAGTTAAATTGTTTGAATCATAAACATTTTTTAGTTTTTGCTTGTTTATAGAACTTCATGATCTGAGGAAATAATTATTCGACTCTGATCTTTTACCTTTTTAATAATATTAATTGCTCTATTTAAAATAGCAATTATAAATCTTGCAGACATTCTATAAGAAATATCTAATGAAATAACTTTTTTGTGAATTAATCTATTATTATTGATTTATAAGTTTTTTTCTTTTTTCTTCTTGAGTTCATTTTCTAAATTATTGTACTTTTTTGCCATATATGTTATCTTTTCTATTAGTATATAAAAAATATCATCTAAAATTGGAATACATTCAGGGAATATTGGCGTCAAAAAAGTCAAAAAAAGTGTTGACATTTTTTAAAAAAGTAGGTGTATAATCATAGTATGAATTTAAATTGTTTTAAAAAGAGGAGGAAGAATGAAAAAAATATTAGGATTATTAGGTGCAGCAGGTTTAGTTGCAACTACAACTACAACAGTTATTGCTTGTGGAAGTAAAGCAAGTGATATTACTTTAAGTGAAAAAAGAGTTATCAAAAGAATATACAGTTAAATCAAATAAAATTACAGCTGATGGAATAATTAGTTTTAAACAAGCAGATAAATCAGTTTTAATAGTAAAAATTAAATCTGGAACACAAAAAGCAGGAGAAGTAACTATTGTAGTTGCAACTACTGCAGATAAATTAACAGATAAAGAAGTTAAAGAAAAAATTGATGTTATGTTTAAAGCAAAGGATGATAAAAAAATTGCTTCAACAGAAAAAATTGCGTCAGTTTCAGTTTCAGTTTCAGTTACAATTGCTAAAAAAATCGCTTCAACAGAAAAAGTTATTTTATCAACAGTTAAAATTAACTTAACTCCAACAAATGATACAACAGTTGATGAAGTTATTAGGGCTTTAAAAACAGTTAAAGGACTTGAAAAAATAGAAACTTCAGATGTTGATTTTTCTAAAATAGAAGCTATTGATATTAAAGAAGGAAGTGTTACAATTACAGCAAAATCAACTTCAAAATTAGTTACAGGTTCAAAATCTTGAAAAATTGATGAATTAGGAATTGATAAGTTATCTAACTAATAATGAATTAATTTTTAATTATTAATAAAAAAATCTCTATTTTAAACTATGAGATTGTCAATATAACTGGACAATACAAACTAAAAAAAATTAAATATGACTCATAGCAAAACTACTAGGATTCATATTTTTTTATATTTGAATGAAATGTTAAAATATTATACAAGTGAATATTATCTTTAACACTTTCTTTTATTTCATCTTTTAGATTAATGATTTGCTTTTTGTAGTAAATAGATTCTTTTAAGAGATTAAAAAAAAGTTTCACAAGTAGCATTATTGACAGAATTACTTTGTCTTGACATTTAAATTTCTATATTAAGTTTTCTGCAAACCTCAAAATAGTCGTTACCAATATAATGCCAACCTCAATCTGAGTGAATTATATTTTTTAGCATACATTACTTTTTTTAAAGTATTTATTAAATTATTTTTACAAATTAAAAGTTTGAACTTTTATTTAATTGATAATCTAGAATTTTTTTACTATATAAATTATTTATATTACTTAAGTAAATTGTTCTAGTTCTAAATTGCAAATATGAAATATTTGTACCAAATTTTTCTCTAAAATAGCTAGAATTAAAATTTCTATTAAGTTTATTTTCATATTTTCTGTGTTGTGAACTTAAATTATATTTATTTATTTTTCTTGTATTATAAGAAAGTTTAAATAATTTCATGTATTTATAAACTATTCATTTTTTCGAGTTTATTCCCTCTAATAAATTTATAATTAAAGTTATTTTTTTGTAACGATAAGACTATTTATATTTGAAAGAAATAATGTTTAATTAAGTTTTTTATTGAAATATCTTAGAAATTAAAATTTTGTTTGCCTTTTTAAGTTAATAGTAATACCCTAATTTTGAGAGATTTGAAGTTTTACATAAAATATAAATTGAGAATTTATATTTCTCATTTATTTTTTAGATATTTTATTCTTAAGAAACTCCAAATATTTGATTTTTCTAACTCTAAAATCATTTTTTTTACTCATGTTTGAGCAGTACTTTCCATTTAAAGACATTAATTCTTCATCTTTATATTTTGATTGTGATCTTGCTTCAATTTAATTTATTTTCATTAAGCAATTTCAGTTCTTTTTATCTAAAGATTGTATTAGAATGAACAATCACCACTTTTTTAGGGTTTCTTGTGTTATTAAAGTTTTTGTTTTTCTTATTTTATAATTTTTTTATTTTTTTTAGCACATAAAAAATTTTTTTAGTATAATAAATAAGTGAAATATTTTATGGCGTGTATGGCGAAGTGGTTAACGCTCCGGATTGTGGTTCCGGCACTCGAGGGTTCAATTCCCTTTACACGCCCCATTTAAGAAACTAACGTCTCTTTTTTTAAAAAAAGAGATTTTTTTATTTAAAAAGACGATTTTTTAATTGAGGTGATTAGTATTTTAAATATAGCTTTAAAAGATGAAATAAAATTTTCTCAACAGAATCAAAATAAGGAATTCATAAAAGTAAGTTCTGTTGAAATAAATACTTTTAATATTGATGTCATCTTTATTAACGAAAAATTTACTTATAATAAAAAAGAATATTATAGATTATTTATAAGACCTAGTTTATCTAATGCTGGAGGTTATGATTATTTTCATAATTTTTTTAAAAAAACATATCAAAATGAAACTAAAATTCATTTTAAATTGGGATTAATTAAATTTTATATAAGAACTAAAAAAGGTATTCAAGCAATAAAAAATGACAAGGAAGATTTATTTAAAATACCAAGTTATATAATTAATGCAAAAAGAAATGGTAAATATATATTAAGTAATTTTGATTTTATAAAATTAGATATACCAGCCATTTTAATTGAAGATCAACAGTATTTATTTATTTCTTATAGTGCTAGCTATGATGTAGAAGGTTTTGAACTAAAACCTCATACTAATTATGGCAGTATTGAAATAGATAGAAGAAATTTAACTCAGCATAAATACGATGAAAATGAATGTACAGTTACAATTGCTAATTTAGCTTACAGTTATATAAATTATGATTTTAATTTCAAATATAAAAGAAATTATTTTGAATTATTAAGAAATGATATAAATATTAAAACTAAGTGAAGGTATTCAAATACAATAGATCCTATTATGATTTTAGAAAATAAATATAGTTTATGAAATTATCTAGATTTTTCTTTATTAGGAAATAAAATGAATACTTTTTTTAAACTTTATTTAAAAGGACTAAATAGAACGGACTTTTTAACTTCTACTGCAAAGCTGAAAAGTGATTTTAATTTTACTAGTTATTATAGTATTAAAAAAGTTATAGATGAAGTTAGACAAAAAGAAGATAAGTATGAAATAATTAATTCTAACATGACAAAATATTTATTTACTAAAAATATAGTAGAAGATAGTTAAGTTGGAATAAAAGGGATACTTTGAAATCCTTTATATAATAACTAAATTATTTATAGTAGGCTTATTAATCTCAATTCAAGATATTTCTTAGTGGATTATATTTCTAATAACATTAATAATGATATTTATAAAATTGATTACTCATATGAAAAAATAAATAAAAAATATAATTATTTAATTAATTATAAAATAGAGGAACTAAATAACCTAGGATGAAATAATAAAGAAAGGATAATAAATTATATAAATGAAAAAGAAAAAAACATATAAATTATTTTTTGTATCAATTTTATTATTATTTATAATATCTATTTTAATTTTTTTAATATACTTTTATACTAAATCTAATAAAACAGAAATAAAAATAGAAAATAATACTCAAGAAAAAGAAAAACCTTCAAATATTAAAAAAGTAGATTTTGCAAAGAAAAATTTAAATATTGATTTTAGTTTAGAACAAAAAATATATATTTTAAATTTCTCAGATCAAAAATAGTTTAAAATGAATGAATTTAAATATTATTTTATATTAGAGTTTAATAAATTAGGACCTAAAACTAATTCAATAAGTTTGAATTATTTAGTTAACAATATAAAAAAACCAAGTGAAGTAAGTGTCAAATACAACGGAGTTAATAAAATATATACTTGAAATTTTAAATTAATTTAATATATAATAATAAAAGGTGATTAATGTGAATTATTTTGAAGAAATAAAAAAAGCTCTTATAAATAAGGGAGCAAAAGGAACAATAAGTAATAACACAGAATTTAAGTCAATGGGATTAGATTCACTTGACTTAATGGATATGATAGTTAATTTAGAAGAAAAATTAAATATATCTATATCAGATGATGATTTATTATCTATGAAAAAAGTAAGTGATCTTTTGGAAGTTATTGAAAAAATAACTAAGTAATTTATGGAAAATAAATTAAATGAATACTTAGAATTGTTTAAAAGCAAAAAAATTAAACTTACTGATGTAAGATTATCTATGTTAAGAATAATCTCTACAAAAAAACATTTCACCATTAATGAATTAATCTCAATGGTAGAAAAAGATTTAGGTAGTGTAAATGTAATGTCAATATATAACAACATAGATTTATTTTTGGAAATGCACTTATTATTTGCAAATACAATAAATGGTAAGCAAATTATATATGAAGCTATCTCTTCACAATTAATGCATATTACATGTGATCATTGTGGTTCTTTAGAGGATTTAGAAAGTCCATCTTTAGCAAATGAATTATTTCTTAGATTTTCAAATATTTTAAAAGATAAAGATATGAAGTTAGAACATTTTAAATTGGAACTTCATGGAATTTGTAAAAAATGTAAATAAAATAAGCATATTTTATACATAGTACTTTTTAATGATATAATTAAAAAGTGTTTTTATAGGGGTATAGTTCAGTTGGTAGAACATCGGACTTCAAATCCGAGTGTCGTGGGTTCAAGTCCTGCTACCCCTGCCAAATAGAAAAAAATACCCATAAAGGGTATTTTTTAAATAAGGATATAGTTCAGTTGGTAGAACATCGGACTCCAAATCCGAGTGTCGTGGGTTCAAGTCCTGCTATCCTTGCCAAATAAAAAAATAATTATTTTAATAATTTTTACTATTAAAATAATTTGTATCTATACTAATTGTATAGATTTTTTTATTTAAAAATATAAAAAAGCATTTAATAAAAGTTCTTTTTAGAATGATCTTATATTTTTATTTTTTTGCTAATAATGTTTTTTTAATAGCTATTAATCCAATTGTATCAATACCTGCATGTCAAGGATAAACAGTAGGTATTTTATTTTCTTTAAATTCAATACTATTAGTTTTTAAACAACTTTTTATTTGTTCTATATGATTTTTGTTTGCTTCTGGCAATGAAACTAATAGTAATTCAAAATCTTCTGTAATTTCCTTTCTTAAGGATACTATCATTTTATCTAAAACTGCTCTATATGTTCTTCCCATACCAATTTTTTTTGGTTTTGCTAATCATTGAATTGCAACTTTTGCTTTAAATATTTTTAACATTGTTATTAATAGTGAATTAGCTCTTCCACCTTTAGACATTTTTTGCAAATCACTTGGTATAATTGCTGTTCATGAACCAACTGTTCATTTATCAGATTCTTCTTGATATTTTTTAGGATCATCAATTCCTTGTTTTATCATTTCATCAAATTTTAGTGATAATAGTTGAGCACAATTTGCTGCTAAAAAGTTTTCAATAACTGTAATTTTTCCTTTGTAATCTTCATCATTTGCAATCATAACTGCAGTTTGATGCATTCCAGAAAGATTTGCAGGGATTGTCATATGTATTATATGATCAAATTCCTTTAACATTTCATCATATTTATTCATTAATTCTCCTGGAGAAGCTTGACTTGTAGCAGTTTTTTTACCACTTGCCAATATTTTAATTAATTCATTTTTTTTAATTTCTTCTGGTGTATCTAAGTAATCCTCTTTATCTTCTACAATTAAATGTAGAGGTAAAACTTTTATATTTTTTGTACTATGTTCTTTTTCTATAAAGCCTGTAGAACTGTCAACTAATATTCCTATTTTCATATAAAAATCTCCTTATTTTTTTCATATCGCTAATGCAAATGTTTCTTTACCTGTGTGACAAGTAATTGTATTTGGCATATTATCTAATAAACTTATTTTTAAATTTTCAGCAATTATAATTTTTTTTACTTCATCTATATATTCTTCATTAACTCTAGAATAAGATATATCTATAAAATTTTCATTTCCAAAATCTTTCAACACTTTTATTACTTCTTTAATAGCTTTTTTAAAAGTCCTTTCTTTACCATATTTATCAATTTCTCCATTATATTTAAGTATTGGAGTTATTTTTAAAAATTTTGCAAGTCCTGCAGCAGCTTTGCTTATTCTTCCTCCTCGTACTAATTGAGTAAGGGACTTTGGAATTATATATAGTATAAACTTATCATTTGCTTTTTCAATTATACTTTCTATTTCTTGACCTTTTTTTCTTTGTTTTACAAGTTCTAGTGCTCATTTAAATTGATGTCTTAAAATAGTGCTAACACCATTTGTATCTACTACAAATACTTTATCTTTATATTTATCATCTTTTGCTAAAACTTTACATGTACTATATTGTCCAGAAAGTCCTTTTGATATTAGCAGACAAACTATTTGTTCATATGCCTTTAATAATTCATTTCATTTTTCTAACATTAATCCTGGAATTGATTGAGAAGTTTTTAACAGTTGAGAATCATTTAATTTATAAAATTCATCAATTGTTAAATTCTCCCCCATCATCAGCTATTTTCATAATTTTTCTCCTCAAACTTGATATGGCATAAATGCAAATGTTTCTCTACCTGTGTGACAAGTAATTGTATTTGGCATTTCATCAAATAAACCTATTTCATAATTTGATTCTTTAACAATTTCTTTAACAAGTTTTAAAGTTTCTTTACTTGCTCTTGAATAAGAAATGTCGACTATGTTGCTTTTTGAATAATTTGATTTTAATAATTTAAGAGCTTCTTCAACAGCTTTTTTAAATGTTCTTGTTTTTCCTTGTTTGTCAATTTCTCCATTATATTTAAGTATTGGAGTTATTTTTAATATTTTTGCAAGTCCTGCAGCAGCTTTGCTTATTCTTCCTCCTCGTACTAATTGATCAAGTGATTTTGGAATAATATAGCCTACAACTTTATTATAATCTTTCTCTATTATATCTTTTATTTCTTGAGCAGTTTTTTCTTCTTTAAGCAACTTCATAATTAGTTCTATTTGACGTTTAAGAACTATACTTACACTATTTGTATCAATTACATGTACTTTATCCTTGTATTCATCTTCTTGTGAAAACATTTTAAATGTATTATATTGTCCTGAAAGACCTTTTGAAAGTAATAAGCAAATAATTTGATCATAATCTTTCAATAATTCATCTCATTTTTTTAACATTATTCCTGGAATTGATTGAGAAGTTTTTAACAGTTGAGAATCATTTAATTGATAAAATTCATCAGCTTCAAAACTTTCCCCGTCAGCTATTTGCTCACCATCTTCTTTAGTAATCATTAATGGAACTAAATATAAATCTTTATAATCTTTTATATTTTTTATACCACTTGATGAATCTGTAACTACAGCTATTTTCATAATTTTTCTCCTCAAACTTGATATGGCATAAATGCAAATGTTTCTCTACCTGTGTGACAAGTAATTGTATTTGCTAATTCATCTCATAGACCAATTTCTAAATCTAATTTCTTAACAACATTTTTAACAATTTCAAGTGTTTGAATATCTGCTCTTGAGTAAGATATATCAATAATTTTATTATTTGGATATTTATCTTTTAATAATTTAAGTGCTTCTTCAATAGCTTTTTTAAATGTTCTTGTTTTTCCTTGTTTGTCAATTTCTCCATTATATCTAAGTATTGGAGTTATTTTTAAAAATTTTGCAAGTCCTGCAGCAGCTTTGCTTATTCTTCCTCCTCGTACTAATTGAGTAAGGGACTTTGGAATAATATAGCCAATAATTTTATTGTAATACTGTTCAACTATATCTTTTATTTCTAATCCAGTTTTTCCTTCTTCAATTAATTTTATAACTAATTCTAATTGGTGTTTAAGAGCTATGCTTACACCATTAGTATCAATTACATGTATCTTATTTTTATATTCATATTCTTGTGAAAACATTTTAAATGTATTGTATTGTCCTGAAAGACCTTTTGAAATTAATAGACAAACAACTTCATCATATTTCTTTAATAAGTCATTTCATTTTTCCATAACATTGCCAGGAACAGACTGTGAGGTTTTAAGTAATTGTGAATCATTTAATTGGTAAAATTCATCAGAACTTAAATTTTCATCATCAGTTATTTGTTGACCATCTTCTTTAGTAATCATCAATGGAATAAGATATAAATTTTTATATTGTTTTGTATCTTTAATTCCGCAAGAAGAGTCAATTAAAATTGCAATTTTCATAATTCCTCCTCTATATAAAAGACTTATTATATTATATA
This sequence comes from Spiroplasma endosymbiont of Atherix ibis, assembly GCF_964020005.1. Taxonomy (NCBI): domain Bacteria; kingdom Bacillati; phylum Mycoplasmatota; class Mollicutes; order Entomoplasmatales; family Spiroplasmataceae; genus Spiroplasma; species Spiroplasma endosymbiont of Atherix ibis. The sequence goes on along the minus strand of NZ_OZ026474.1, from coordinate 922,629 downwards.
ATTGTTTTGAAGTTATTCCAATAGAAATGAAGGTAATTCAAATGAAAATATTTTTAAAATATGTTAAAAACTTCAATACTATAGTGGTTTTATTTAAAAATAAAAAAGTTATGAGTACAAAAAAAGAACAGAACTGTGAAATTTTATTTCATGAAAATGAAGTTATAGGATTAAATATTTTTAATTTTGAATCAGATGATAGTTTTAATTTAGAAGACAAAAGACTTCAAAAAAAAGCTGAACCATTTATTAAAAAGTATTTAGCTAAATTTGAATTAGAAAATCAATTTATAATTGCAAAAATTTTAGAATGTGAAAAAATTCCAAATACACATTTATCTATCTGTAAGCTAGATAATGGCAAAGAAGTTATTCAAGTTATTTGTGGAGCTGTGAATGCCAGAAAAAATTTATTTACAACATTAGCAACAGTTGGTTCATGAATGCCTGATGGAACTCAAATTAATCAAGGAAAATTAAAAGGGTTTGATTCTTTTGGAATGTTGTGTTCTGCAAAAGAACTTGAAATTAAACAAGAAAAATATAATAAGCCTGGAATTATGGAATGAGAAGTTGAAGATTCATATATTGGAAGATCAATATGAGAGGTTTTAAATGAAAAATAGATTTAATATAGATTTGAAAATTTTTGAAGATTATTATTCTGCAGATTATTTTAAAAAAACTAAAGAAATATTAAAAAAATTTAAACCAAATCAATTAGTTACAATGCAATGATTTCAAAGAAATGAACAAACAGTAATTTGTGGTATTGAAATAATTAAAGAAATTCTTAGATTATCAAAAATAAATAATTTAACTGTAGAAGCAGTTGAAGAGGGTGAAATTGTTAATAGTTTAGAACCAGTATTAAAAATAACAGGAAAATATAGTGATTTTGCTCATTTTGAAGGACTTTTTGATGGTATATTGTCAAGAGCTTCAACTATTGCAACAAATGCTAAGAGAATATTATCTGCTGCAAATGGTAAAACTGTATTAAATATGAATGACAGAATGGACTACTATACAAATCAACAAATAGATGGTTATGCATCAGTAATTGGGGGAATTAAAAATTTAGTAACTCCTGCTTCATTTGAGTTTTTAAATGAAAATCCAAATTTAAATGGAACAATGCCTCATGCATTAATTGCTTCATTTGATGGAGATTTAATAAAAGCAACAAAAGCATATAAAGAAGTTTTTCCAAAAAATAATTTAGTGGTATTAGTTGATTATAACAATGATTGTATAAATGATTCTATAAATGTATGCAATGCTTTTAAAAATGAAATTTATGCAGTAAGGTTAGATATTTCATCTTCATTAGTAGATAAATCACTTCAAAATATGGAAGAAAAAAATCAAGAATTGCATGGAGTTAATCCTACATTAGTTAAAATGTTAAGAGAAAAACTTGATTTAAATGGACATAATAATGTAAAGATTATAGTTTCTTCAGGGTTTAATGAAGAAAAAATTAAAATATTTGAATCTCAAAATACACCAGTTGATATATATGGAGTAGGAGATGCAATTACAAAAAATAAAATTGGTTTTACAGGAGATATAGTTCTCATTAATGGTAAAAAACAAGCAAAATTTGGAAGAGAAAATAGTTTTTCAAGTAAGATAAAAAGTATAAAATATAATTAGTTGTTTTATTTAAAAGAAAGGGGTGTTCTTTATGAATTTTTTTTCAAGAAAAAAGAAAAAAAATCAGAAAGTTAAAAATTCTGAAGATAAATATGAAGAGAGAAACCCTAATCATTGAACCTATAATAATGATCCATTACTGAATATGGAACCAATATTTTCAACTGATTTTAATGCAAAAAAAATATCTATAGAAGATATTACAAATCAATTGAATCGAAAACATTTAGAATCAGAATATAATTCATATTCAGAAAATACTTCAGTAAAGCAAAAATTAGAAAGTATTAAAAAAAATATAGGACAAAGTGATAAACAATTTAAAAAAACTGATGGAATACTTGGTTCTATAATTGATAATGCTAAAAAAAATACACAAAATATACAAAATCATATATTAGACACTGATCCAGTAATTGCTAAATTACAAAAAATTGAGGAATTAAGAAAAACAGGTGGAGTAGATGCAGATGTTTATACAGATATTGAAAAGATAAAAAACAATACAGTAAGTTATTCACAAAGAGCAAAAGATTTTCTAGAACAAAATTCAATGAAACCAATTGAATCAGAGTTAGAAAGAGTTAGAAGATTATCTCAAAGAGTTCAAAATGAAAGAGAAGAACTTAATAAACAAAATAAAGTAAAATTAACTTCAAAAATTTTAAGTAAAAAAGAACCTGAACAAAACAAAAACATATTTTTAGCAGTTTCAAAAAGTAAAATGCAAAATAATTCTGTTAAAGATGAGGCAAAAAATAAGCTTCTTAAATTAAAAGAAATTAAGGTTCAAAGTATAGAAGATGAAGTTGAAAAAACAATTCAAGAAATGGATTCTAAAGTATTTTACAGTGAAGCAATGAAAGATCAATTTTTTGAAAAGAAATTAAAAGAATTTGATAAACTTTTAAAAGAAAATAGTAAACCAAATAGTAAATCTGAGCTTATTAAGCCTAGAAGACTTCAAAATAAAAAGAAATAAGGTGAGATCAAATGGATCAAAAAAATAGTAAAGATATAGATTTAATAGAGGATTCAAAGTTGGAAAGTGAAAAAGCTAAAAAAAGATTGGAAGAAATTAAATTAAGCAATGATTTAATAAACTCACAAGTAGCTTCTAATAATTTTTATGTTCCAAAAAGAAAATCTATTAATTCTATTAATGAAGAAGTTTCTTTGATTAAGCCAAGAAAGAAAAAGAATCTTCCTTTTACAGATCAACAACAAAACGAACTTGAAAAAACTATTTTAGATATTACAAATGAATATAAAGATATTGAAAAAGAAAAAAAAATTATTGAAAAAAAGCTTTTAAAAGAAGAAGTTAAAATTTCTAGATTAATAACAAAAAATAATAGAAGAATAAGAAGTTTGATAGATAAAGAAGATGTACAACAATTAGAAAAAAGTGTTGATCTCCAAGAACAATATTTAAAAGCATTTGATAAAATTCAAGATGGTATAAATACATTAGTTTTAAGAGAAAATAACATATCTTTAGAAGATAGAAGAAAATATATTTATAATAAAGCTTATAATGCAGAAACTGAAAGAGCAAGAAAACTTGTTGAATTAAGAAATTCTAATAAAGAAACATGAGCTAGTCAAATCAAAAAAGAAAAACAACAACAAGAAGGTAAAAGATCAAGTGATGATTGAAGAGAAAGACTTGGTATTGATAAAAATAAATAAAAAATTGTTAAAAAAGTAAATTTATTAAATATAGTGTCAAAAAATGATAATTTAAGTAGAAGTATATTTTATAGTTAATAAAATATACTTTTTTTATCTAGTTATTTATAGTCTTAAAAAATATAAAAGTAAAAATAAATAATCAAAAAATGATAAGAGATTAAAGAAAAATAAAATTATTAAAATAATAATTTTTAAATATTATTTATTAGTTAATTTCGTATGCAAATATAGTATTACTATTGTATAATTTTATTAATATTAGGAGAATATGTATGAATTTATGACTTATTTATGCTTCAACAAATGTTGAAACAACTCAAACAGTTATGATAATTATTTTGTTAGTTTTAGCAATTATATTATCTTTGTATACAATAATTACATTAAGAAAAGTAGGTATTGCAGCTAAGAAAGTCGATTATTTTTTTGAAGACTTAACTTATAAATCAGAAATGTTAAATGCTACATTTGATACTGTAGCAAGAGTAACAAATTATATCGATATATTTGATGCTTTTGCGAAAAGAAATGTTAAATCATGAGTTAAAGTTGCAACTAAAAATAAAGATGTTGTTTATAAGTTAGTGGATAAATTAAGAGAATTTGCAAATTCAAAAGATTAATTGGGAGGTTTAAGATGTTTAAATTATTAAAATTAGCCTCATGGGTTTTTCTTGGAATGATGTTAGCTCCTAAAAAAGGTGTAGAAATTAGAGCAGATTTTGTAGATTATTTAAAAAAATATAGACCACAATTAAAAAAGCTAATAGCAAAAATAGAAGAAACTTGGGAAAAATCTCAAGGAAATGAAAGCGATGAAGTTATTGCAAATATTGAAATGAAGCTTTCAAACATTAGAGATGCAAGTGACGAATTAGATGCAGCAAAAACAAAGGAGCTAGCCTTTAAAGCTCTACAAAAATTAGGGCAAGCTACAGTTAAAATTGGTCAAGAAATTGTTAAATCTGATAATGTAAAAATAATTGCAAAGGATTTAGCAATGATAACAGTTGATATTATTGACAAAGCTGATGAAGTTTATTCAAAAGTAAAAGATGTATCAATTAGTATGAGTGAAGATGTATATGAAGTTGGAGACTCAAAAAAAGTAAAAACAAATATTAATAAGGAGAAATAATAGTGCGTAGCATTTTAGAAGAATTAAAACAAAGAGACTTGCTTAAGCAATTTACTAATGAAGAAAAAATATTAAATGCTCAAAAGCAAGGAGCAGGCTTATATTGTGGATTTGATCCAACAGCTGATTCACTTCATGTTGGTCATTTAATTCAAATTATAAATCTTAAAAGATTTAAAGATTTTGGTTTTGCACCAATTTCTATACTTGGTGGAGGAACTGGAATGATTGGTGATCCAAGTTTTAAAAGTGAAGAGAGAAATCTATTGACTTTAGAACAAGTTGGTAAAAACATTGAAGGTATTAAAAAACAATTAAATTTTTTAATACCTGATATTAATGTAATTAATAACAATGATTGATTAGGAAAAATGTCTTTAATTGATTTTTTAAGAGAGATTGGGAAAGACTTTAACTTGGCATATTTATTGGCAAAAGAAAATATTGCATCAAGAATTGAAAAAGGATTAAGTATAACAGAATTTTCATACACAATGCTTCAAGGATATGATTTTTATAGATTATATCAAGATTATAACTGTTTAATACAAATTGGTGGTTCTGATCAATGGGGAAATATAACTAGTGGAACTGACTATATTGCAAGTAAGGTTGGAAGAGAAAATTCAAGAGCTTGTGGAATTACAATTAATCTTTTAACAAAAAAAGATGGAGTTAAATTTGGTAAAACAGAATCAGGAGCCATTTGATTAGATAAAAATAAAACAAGTGAATATGAATTTTATCAATTTTTTATAAATCAAGATGATGAAGATTGTGATAAATTATTTAAGTTTTTAACAACTATTTCTTTAGAAGAAATTAATAAAATTAAAGAAGATCATGCAAAAGAACCTTTTAAAAGAATTATGCAAAAAAGATTAGCTCAGGAAGTTACAATTTTTGTTCATGGAAAAGAAGGTTTAGAAAAAGCAGAGAAGGTATCTGAAGCATTATTTAGTGGAGATCTATTAAAATTAAATAAAACTGATTTATTGTCAACAATTAATTCATTTGAAAAAATAAAAGTACAAAAAAATATTAAATTAATTGATTTAATAGTTGAAACAAAAATAGCAAGTTCAAAAAGAGAAGCAAGAGAGTTAATTAATGAAGGTGCTATTTCAATAAATAGCAATAATAAATATGAAGAAGATACTATTGTTGACAAAAAAATGATAACTGTAGATAATTTTATTATTATTAAAAAAGGTAAAAAGAAATATTTTATTGTAGAAATTATATAGGAGCAATTTAAAAATGAACTTTAACTTAATTTTAAAAAAAACTGTAGAAGAATTATTAAACTACTTTAATGAAGAGTGTTTTAAAAACTTAAAATTAAATGGTAAGGATATAAAAATTTCTGTAGATAATTTATTTAAAAAAATTAGTACAGATAGTCTTGAAGGTATTGATTTAATAATTGAACAATTAAATCAATTAAGACAAAAGAATCAAGATTTATTAACAACCAAAAAAGCTAATCATATTTTTTATGCAAGTACAGAAATTCTTTTATCTTCAGCAACTGAAGGATTTAGAAAAATTAAAGAAGCTTTTCAAGATTTAAATTTCTTAAAATATACAGAAAATCAAAAAAATTTAATAGATTTAAATGAAAAATTTGTAGTTAGAAAATTAACATCAAATTCTCAAAGAGTTATAAATAAATATGAAAACTTATCATTTAAGTTTATAAACAATGAGAAAATTTCAGATTTTTTAAAGAATTTAAATAAAATTACAAAAAGTGAAAATGTAAGTGAAATTCTTTATTGAGCAAAAGAAGTTTTTTTAAAGCAAGTTGAAATTAAAAGATTAGATTATTTTATTAATTATGATGCACTAGTTGATGAATATGGATGAATTCATGATATTGTAAAATTATCATCAGCAAATGCTGAATTTATGGGATTAATTGTTAATATAGAAATATTTACAAATGTGATTAATCAACAATCTTTTAAAGAAAATAAATTTAGAGTATAATAAAGATCATGAGTATTCGTGATCTTTATTATTTTTATATAATTAAATAATATTAATTAGGTTAGTTAATAGTGTTGTATTATAATAAAAATATGTGAAAAGAGGCAAGCTTATGAATTTAGCAAATAAAATTACATTTGTAAGGGTATTGTTAATACCTGTAATAGTAATATTGTTATTATTAACACCAGCTATTTGAGTTAATTATGAAGCTATAACACAACTAGGAAATTTAAATGTATTTTCAATTGGAAATTATCATTTACCTTTAACTTATTTAATAGCAGGAATACTGTTTATAATAGCAAGTTTAACAGATATGTTAGATGGCTATGTTGCAAGAAAGTATAATATGGTTACTAATTTTGGTAAGTTTTTTGATGCAATTGCAGATAAACTATTGACTAATTCAGTATTGATTATATTTGCTTGCTTTGGTATTTTACCAATATGATTATGTATTATTTTAATTTGTAGAGATTTTATAATAGATGTTGTAAGACAAATTTTAGCAAATTCAGCTGTTGTAATGGCTGCAAATAAAATGGGAAAAATTAGAGCAACTGCAGAAATGGTAGGATTGAGTATTTTATTTTTTTTAGGAGCTCAATGTTGAGAAAGTTTCAATCAATTTGGATGAATTAATCAAATTATTTTAATTCCAATGTATATAACAGTAGTTCTTTCAATTTGATCTGCTGTAATTTATATAAATGCAAATAAAAAAGTTTTATTTAATAGTTCTACAGAGAAAAATGATGAAAAAAAATCTAAATAAAGATGCTTATGCAATAGTAACTGGTGCCAGTAAAGGTTTGGGTTATGCTTATTGTGAGGAATTGTTAAAATTACAGTATAACATCATTGCTGTAGCAAGAAATACAAATAGTTTAAAAGAACTACAAAAAAAGTATAGCAATTTTAAAATTGAAACTTGAGATTTGGATTTAAGTGATTTAAAAAATGCATATAAACTTTTTGAAAAATCAAAAAAATTAGATATTGAAATAGTTATAAATAATGCTGGTTATGGAGTTTGAGGCTATTTTTATCAAACAGATTTGGAAAAAGAGATGAACATGATTGATTTAAATATTAAATCACTTCATATAATTACTAAAAAATTTACACAGTATTTTATGGAAAAAAATAAAGGTAGAGTTATAAATATTGCTTCAATGGGTTCTTTTACACCAGGTCCAGTTTTTTCAAGCTATTATGCTTCAAAAGCATATGTTTTAAGTTTTGGTGTAGCAATAAATACAGAATTAAAAAAACTTAAATCTAATGTAAGAGTTGTAACTATTTGTCCAGGAGCTTTAAAAACCGATTTTTGAAATAGAAGTAGTAGTGAACAAAGAGCGAAATTAAGAAATAAATCAAAATCTATGAGTTCTTCTGTTTATGCAAAAAATAGTTTAAAAAAAGCTTTAAAAGTAAAAAAGAAAAACTATATTATATTTGGAACTTTTAATAAATTAGCTAAAAAATTAACAAAAGTAATCCCAGAGCACATTATTCTAAATTCAGTTTATAAATATCAAAGGAAAATAAAATAATGTTAACAAAAAACGATATTTTAAAAGCAATAAATCTTTTAAAAGAAAATAAAGTTATAATATTGCCAACAGATAGTATATATGGACTGAGTGCTTTATATAATGAAGAAAATAGAATAAGAGTTAATAAAATTAAAAAATCTCAAGAATCAAAAAAATTAATTGTATTATTTTCTAAATTAAAGCAAGTAAAAAAAATTATTAATATCAATAAGAAATTTAAAAAAAATGCTAAATCTAAAATTCCAATTACTCAAATAGTTAATACTAAAGAAAATGGAAGTATAGCTTTAAGAAAAGTTAAAAGAAAGGATTTGCTAAGCATAATTAATAAAACAGGATTAATATTTTCAACAAGTGTTAATTATTCCAACAATCCGTATTTAAATAAAAAAGAGGAATTGGATTTGTTTAATAAAAATGTAAACGAAGTTTTTTGAGATGGAGAACTTAATGGAAAACCATCTAAAATTATAGATTTAATTAATGATAAAGTAATTAGAGAATAAAATAATTAATTATTCTTATTAATTTTTATTTTAAAAAAAGCAATAGATAATATTGCCTTTTTATTATTTAATTAAACGATTATATCATTCAACAATTAATGCTTCATTAATTTCTTGATTTAATTCTTTTCTTTCTGGCAACCTTAGTAATGAACCTGTCATTTTTGTTTTGTCAAATTTTACAAATTCAACTGTTCCAGCATTTGATGCCAATGATTCAACAATTTTATCATTTTTTTGCATTTTATCTTTAACTGAAATTATGTCTCCAATTTTAACTGAATATGAAGGAATATCTAATTTTTTACCATTAACTAAAATATGACTGTGTGAAACTAATTGTCTTGCACCTTGTCTTGTTAAAGATAATCCCATTCTGTAAATCACATTATCTAATCTTGATTCTAATTGCTGTAAGAAAATTGTTCCTGTAATTCCTTTAATTTTTTTAGCTCTTGCATAAGTATTTCTAAATTGTCTTTCTGTTAAACCATACATAAATTTAACTTTTTGTTTTTCTTGCATTTGTTGACCATAACCTGATAGTTTTGATCTTCTTGCACCATGTTGACCTGGTGCAGTAGTTCTTTTTTTACCTTTTGAGAACTCTTTACCAGTTTCTAAGATAGAAAATCCATATCTTCTAGCTTTTTTAAATGTAGATCCTGTATATCTTGACACTTTTATATCCTCTTTTTTCTATTAAATATATTATTTGGAAAATCATAACTAAAGTTAAACTCCAGTAAAGGAAGTCTATATTTCGCCCTTCATCTGCAGGGGTTACTTTTATATAAGTTATAGACTAATTATTTTACAGTGTTTAATTGCAGATTAACCAAAAATAATTATATATCAAATTAGGTTTAAAAAATAACTTATTTGAAAAAAATACTGAATAATTTTGTATATGATATAATGATTTTGATTTTAAGGAAGTAAAAATATGAAGCCTCTATGAGATATTGATCAAATATTTAAAAATCCAATATACATAAGCGCAATATGTATATTTTTTACTTGCCTTTTTGCAGCAATAGTTATTTTAGTTTTAATGAGCATATACAAAAGAATTCTTCAAATTGCTGCAAAAACAATTGATTTAATAGATGATTTAAAAAAATCACCATTAAAATATCGTCTAATGAGAATATCAATGATTTTTGATGAAACAGGAAGTTTTGAAAAAGAATTAATGATTTGAAGAACTAAATACGAAATACTTTTTGAAATAGAATTACAAAAAGTATTTCGTGATTTTGTAGAATTAATAGAAGATAAAAAAAATACTAGACCAAATCTTAAAAATTTGAAAAAATTTCAAGCTGTTTATCAAAAAACAATGACTATTAATAAAAGTGTTCATGAAATCTTTATTGAAACAATGAATAATTTAGAAATTGAGTTTATTCAAAGAGATTCTTTAACTTTTCAAAAAGAGTTATTTAGAATATTAAAAGATGAAGTTATTATGACAACATTTAAAGATATTGCAATTGATCAAGCTAAATTAAAAGATACAATTGACCAAATAGAAAGTCTTTTTGAAGAATTTTATTTTAAATTAGATGAAGGAAGATATAAAGAAAGTTGAGATTATTTATTAAAAATAGATCAGGCTTTAATTTTTTTAATTGAGCTTTTAGATTCAATTCCTTATGTTATATCAACAATAACAACAGTTATTCCTCAAATGATGATTGAATTAAAAAATAAACATATAACTTTTGGACCTGTTAAAAAGAGCTTACATTTAAATGCAATGAAATTTGGAGAGCTTGAAAATTCTATAGATAATTTAAGAATTAAAATTAATAATGAATTGCAAAAATTACAATTTAAAAAGGCTAATAGAACTTTAAAAGAAGTATTTAATCAAATAAATACATTTAAAAGTGAAGTTGAAAATGAAGATAATTTAAAATCATTTTTTGAAGTTAAAACACCAAGTATTAGAAATAAATTTGATATGATAGAGCATTCATCAAGATTACTTGAAAGAGATTTTACAAAAATTGAAGATATTACAAAGCAATTTTCAAAAGAAAGAAATGAATTTGAAATTGCTAAAGCATCTTTTATAAAAACAAAAACTAAAGCTGATTTATTATTTTCTCAAATTGATTTAGGAACTAATAGTGGAGAAGAAATTAATTTATTTGAAATTAAAAATCAAATGTTGGCATTAATGGAACAATCGTTAAAAGATATGTCTGCATTAGAAAAGTCAGCAAAAATAGTTGAAAGCAAAAGTACAAATATTGATTCGTTAGTTAATCAAGTTATTTTTATTCAATCAATTTTAAATCAACTTGATGTGAAAATTAATCAATTTAAATCAATTTATGAATTGGAAAGATTTATAGATTCAATTCAAGAATTACACTTGAGATTATTAAAATTCTCACGTGAAAATTTAAAAAAAATATCAACTCAAGAAGAAAAAGAAAAAGTATCAAATGAAATTGAAAAATGTAATCAAGATACACTTATACTTGCAAGAGATCTAAATGATACAATTTTTTTAGATTATATTTCACAAGAAATAATTGTGTATTTAGAAAGATATGTTGGTAAAGTTGAAGGAATTGAACAAGTTATTTATAATTGTGAGAAATTATTCAAAGAAAGAGAATTAGATCAACTAATTGGTTACTCTTTACAAATGTTAATGAAATTGAAAGAAAATCGAATTAGATAAAGAGGTAATTAATGAAAAACATCTTAATAAGATATGGGGAATTAACTTTAAAAGGAAATAATAGAAATTCTTTTATAAGTAAGTTAATACAAAATATAAAATTTAAACTAAAAAAATATAAAGATATTATAGTTTATAGAAAAGATCATAATAGTTTAGTTTTAGAAATAAAAGAGCAATCAAAATTAGATGAAATATGTAGTATATTACAAAATATTTTTGGTATTTACTCTTTATCAATTGTAGAAATTGTTGAAAAAAATGAAGAGATTATTTTAGATAAAACTTTGGAAATAACTAAAAATTATTTAGGAACTTTTAAAGTTGAAGTTGAAAGAAAAGATAAAGGTTTTGCTCTAAGCTCTCAAGATTTAAAAACTAAAATAGCTGTAAATATATTAAAAAATAATCAAAATATTAAAGTAGATGTACACAATCCCCAATTAAAATTAACAGTTATTATAAAACATAATGGAGCATTTATATTTACATCTAGAATTAGTGCTTTAAAAGGACTTCCTGTTGGAGTAAGTGGTAAAGGATTGTCATTATTAAGTGGAGGAATTGATTCACCTGTTGCAAGTTTCTTATCTTTAAAAAGAGGAATGCAAGTTGATTTTTTACATTTTATGACACCTCCTCACACTTCTAAAGAAGCATTAAATAAAGTTTTTGAATTAGCAAGTAAAATTGAAAAATATAATCAAGCTAATTTTTCACTTTATATTTGTGATTTTTATATGATTCTAAAAGAGCTAATGCATATTAAAGAAGAATCATATAGAATTACAATTATGAGAAGAATCTTTATAAGAATTGCAAATAAGTTATCAAACATTATTGGAGCACAAGCAATTATTACAGGAGAATCTTTAGGACAAGTTGCAAGTCAAACAATTGAATCAATTCATGTTATAAATCAAGTATCTGATTTACTAATATTAAGACCTTTATTAACATATGATAAAGAAGAAATTATAAAAATTTCAAAAAAAATAGACACTTATAATATATCAATATTACCTTTTGATGATGTATGTTCAATGTATGTTCCTAAAAATACTGTTACAAAACCAAAAACATTTATAGCTATCAAACAAGAAGAAAATTTACTATTAGATGAAATGATTGAGTATACTATTAAAAATTTAATTAAAATATATATATGAAAAGAAGGTGAATTAGTTGAGAAGCAGTAAAAAGAAAAAAAAAGAACAAAATAATAAGTTTGGAGTTTTTAATGGTAATATAATTAACAATGAAACATTAGGTTATGAACAAGAGTTTGAAATTGATAATTATAAAGATGATTCTCTAACTATAACTGAACTAAAAAAACAAAGTTCAAAAGATAAAAAACCTGAAAATAGTAATAAAAACAAAAAAGGGAAAGCTAATTATTTCATTTATAAGTTAGCAGCATATATAATTATATTATTATTAATAGTTTTATTAATAGTGTGACTTGTTACTAAATAGAAAAAGAGTTAAATTATGGATGAATTATTAAGATTTTTTTTAAGAATATTAAATGCTATTTTTATAGTTTTAATAATAGATATGATTTTTGGTGGAAGAAAACGAAGAAATGGGGGAAAAACAAGAAATCTTGATAATAGTCAAAGTCGATACTCAGATGAAGATACTGTTGGGGGAGCAGACTATGATCAATCACAATCTTATTCAGATTTTTATCAAGGATATTCTCAATTAGATCAAGCTTATCAAGCTCTTGGCTTAGTTAGAGGATGTTCTTTAAAGGAAGTTAAGAAAAGATATATAGAATTGGCTAAAAAAAATCATCCTGATAAAAACCCAAATAATGTTGAAGCACAAGCAGAAATGACAAAAATTAATAATGCTTATGAAACAATTGTAGAAGATTTTAATAGAATAAAATAAAGTACTATTTATTTAAGTTGTAGATTTAATCTTTAAGTTATAGAGTTGATGATATAAAACATTATTAGTTCTATAGCTCAAGAGATTTTTTTTGTTTTTATTTAGCTATAAAAATATAAATGAAAAATGAAAATAAGTTTCATATAAAAAATACAAAACTTAAAAGAGTTTTATATATTATAAAAATAATATTTAATTGTTATTAAGATATAATTAATGCATAGAAAGATAGTTTAAAAGGAATTATATATGAAAAAATTATTATCAATTTTAACATCAGTGGGATTAACATCCTCATCTTTTAGTGTAACATTATCTTCAACAAAAAATGTTATTCATAATAATGTAAAAAGTGATGAAAAGAATTTGAATTCTATAGAATGAGCAGAAGTGAAAAAAATGACTTTTGATATTTTTAATGAAGATATACCATTACAATTTGTAAATGATGTATCTAACAATAAAAATATAGTTAACAAGTTAAATCAAAACTCTATTAAATATATTTCTTTGCAAAAAGCAAAAGAAGAATCTGAAAAATTAATTAATGAATTTATTAAACAAGATATTAGCTTATATAAAGCATTAGACTTTATTAAAGACAAATATCCTCAATTTAAGGAAGAATATAATAAACAAATATCAGCATATAAAGAGAAAAATTATAGTGAATTAAATAACTTATATTTAGAAGAAACACAATTAAAAAATTCTTATAAAGAGGCTTTTAATTATTTAAATAATAGTGAAAATGTAGAAAAATATAATACTTTATTTTCAAGCGTTTATCAAAAAAATAGAGAACTTGTATCAAGATTAAAAACTGCAAAGATTTCATTTGTAACTTTAACTGCTGCTGCAGCAGTTGCAGCAGCTGGCTTTTATGTAGCTGCTCCTTGAACTTTTGGAGCAACTATTCCATGAGCAGCAGGCTGTACAGCAATTTCAATATGTTCAGGTCTTGTAACAGCAGGTTTATCAAGTGCTTTACTAGCTTATAATAAAGAAACAGGAAAATGATAAAAAGCTGGAAATGCACTTAATGCAGGAATAAATGCAGGTCAGGCTTTGGGGAAAATTGCTAAATTAGTATTAGTAAGTTTTACAGCAACAGCAACACCATTTATTTGAGCTATGCCGGAAGTAACAGCAGTTATATCGGTTGCATTAGCAGTTGTAAGTTGAATCAATTATAACTTTTAGAAAAGAGAAATAAAAAATGGATTTAATAGGTTATTCAGTTTTATTACTTGGAGGACTCATATTTATTATATTAGTACCATGTCTTCTTCAACTTTCAATTTCAGTTTATATAACTAAAATAGAAAATGTAGTTAATGTATTTAGTAGCTATAGTAAATTTAAAAAAGACTTTTTAGTTTTAAAAAAAGAGCTTTATCAGTTTTATATTCAAACTTTAATTGTTTTTGTTTTAATAACTTCTTTATATATTTGAGCAGCTCTTTTTATAAAACCAGAAGAGAAAGAATTTTTAAGTTATATTATTGTAATTTCATTTATATATTTTATTTGTTTATTAGAAATTTTAATATTTCCTTATTTTTTAAATAAAAAAATAAAAAAAGTGAAGTTTTTAACTAAAGAAGAAGCATTAGAAGAATTTGAAAAATTGAGACTAGAAATTACAAAGAATTTAAATTATAAATCTTTTGAATTAAAAGATATAAGTAAAATTAGAGAAGTTGATAAACATTTTCAAAGAGTTCAAAAAATCTTAAAAAGAAAAATTTCTAATTTAAAGAATAAAGAAGATAATTATAAAAAAATAAAAATATTTTTTTGATATTTAAGAGCTAATGGTTTTTTGTTTTCAACTTATATAAAAAATTCATTAAATTTACAAATTATAGTAGATCAAAATTTATACGAATCTAGTAAAATACCAGAGATTCTAATAGAATTTTTTTTCTTGATTTTAAATAATGAAGAGTTGAGATTATCTGAAATGAAAACTATCTCGAGTTAGTTTAAATTTTTCTTTAATGAGATAATTAAAATTAAATATATTTAAATAGTTTACAAATTTATTTTGATATAATCTTCTAAATATAGAACTTATGATAAAAATAATATCATAATATTGATTTTTCTAATTTAGAAGATTTTTTAATATTTAATTTAAAAGTAAAATAGAATAATTCTTAAAAAATATTTTTTTGTACTTATTTTATAATGAAATATAAATCTAATTATAAAAAATGTATTTAACATAATATGTTTAAATTAATAAAATGATGTTTTCTTATTAATGATGTAAAATAAGAAAAGTGAGGTCTTATATGGAATCTTTAAATTTACTTAATGTTCAAAGTTGCTATAATTTTTTAAATTCTACAATTAGAATAGAAGATTATTTGAATTTTTTAAAGTTAAATAATCATGATTTTGCCTTTTATTCTGATAAAAATACAATGTATGGTGCTGCAGAGTTTTATGAAAAAGCAAAAGAAAAAAAGCTTAAACCAGTTATTGGTTTAAGCTTTGACTTATCTTTTGGAAATATTTTAATATATACAAAAAATAATAAAGGTTTTGAAGAAATAAGTTATATTAGTTCTTATATTAATCAAAATGATAAAATTAATTTAGAAAACTTAGAAGACTTATTTTGAAAAATAATTTCTAATGATCTTATAGTTATTTCTAGTTTTTCAATTGAAAATGTTGATAAATATTTAGAAAAATTTAAATTAATATTAAAAGAGGAAAATTTTTATATAGGAATTACAAAACAAAATTTTTCTTATTTTAAAAAGTATTCTAATGTAGTTTTTACAAATGAAATTAATTTTCTACATAAAAATGAATATCCAGTTTATAAGACTTTAATTGCAATTAATGAAGGAAAATTAATTACAGAGCTTTCAAATTTAGAAAAGAACTATTATTTTTCAAAAGAGTTAGTTTCAAATTATATAAAAGTTGAAGATCATATAAATAATATTTTAAAAATATCTTCTTTAATTGAAATTGAAAATATTTTCAATTATAAAAAACATTTTTTAAAATATCCAAATAGTAAAAAAATGCCTTCAAAAGAATACTTAAAAATAATATGTGAGGAGTTACTAGAAGAATATTTATTGTTGAAAAATAATTTAAATAAAGAACTTTATAAATCTAGATTATATTATGAATTAGAAGTTATTAGTAAAATGGGATTTGAAGATTATTTTTTAATAGTTCATGACATAATTTGTGAATGTATTAGATTAAAGATTTTATATGGTCCAGGTAGAGGATCTGCTGCAGGAAGTTTAGTAGCTTTTCTTTTAAAAATTACAAAATTAGATCCTATTGAATGAAATCTTTTGTTTGAAAGATTTTTAAATATAGATAGAATAACACTTCCAGATATTGATCTTGATTTTCAAGATGATAGAAGAGAAGAAATTTTAGAGTATTTATTTAATAAATATGGAAAAAATCATTTTGCAACAATAACAACTTTTCAAACAATTGGGATAAAAAATGCTTTGCGTGATTGTGGAAGAATTTTTGATGTGTCTATAAATGATATAAATCATATGACAAAACAAATTAATGAAAAAAATGTAAAGAATTTATCACTTGCTTTAGAAGATAGTGAAGCACTTAGAAAATATAAAGATAAGTATCCTCAAATTTTTGAAATAAGTGAAAAAATAATTGGATTGCCAAGACAAACTGGAACTCACGCAGCTGGAGTAGTATTTTCAGATATTGACTTATATAAAGTTTTACCAATAAAAATTGGTATTAATGGAATTTCACAAACTCAATTTTCAATGAATTATTTAGAAGAAATAGGTTTAATTAAAACAGATATTCTTGGTTTAAGAAATCTTTCAATAATTCAAGAAATTTTAAAAAACATTAAAATAGTAGATAAAGTAGATGTTGTTTTAGAAAATATCCCTTTAAATGATAAAAAAACATTTGAATTATTAAGAAATGGTGATACAAGTGGTATATTTCAATTAGAATCATCTGGAATGACAGATGTTTTGATTAAAATGAAAGTTAATTCAGTTGATGATATAGCTTTAACTAGTGCTTTATATAGACCAGGACCACAAGACAATATTCCTTTATTTATTGAAAGAAAAAATAATAAAGAATTAAAATATTTTATTGATAAAAATATAGAAGACATATTACAACCAACATTTGGAATTATTGTTTATCAAGAACAAATTATGGAAATTCTTCAAAGAGTTGCAAATATGAGTTTAAGTAGAGCAGATGTTGTTAGGCGAGCAATTGGTAAAAAAGATAAAAATTTAATGAATCAATTTAAAGAAGAATTTATACAATCAGCAATTAAAAATCAATATAGTAGTAATAAAGCAACAAAAATATGAGCTTATATTGAAAAATTTGCATTATATGGATTTAATAAATCTCATGCTATTGCATATTCGCTAATAAGTTATTGAATGGCATATTTAAAAGCTAATTATAAGTCATCTTTTTATTGTTCTTTATTAAATGGTTCAATTAGAAATGAAGTTAAAACTTCACAATACTTAAATGAAGTTAAAAACTCAGGATTTAATGTAAATCCCCCAACAATTAAAAATCCAAATAGTGTTTATGTTTATCATAATAATATGATAAACATACCTTTAAATGTAATTAAATATATTGGCCCAGAATTTTTAAAAAATATTAAAGAACTATTTAAGACAAATAAAGCAGCATTTAATAATATTCTTTTATTTATTGGAAATATGAAAGATAGAGGTCTAATAGAGCAAAGATATACTGCTTTAGTTTATTCAGGAGCTTTTGATTTTTTTGGTTTTTCAAGAAAAGATTTAATATTAAAAAAAGAACAGATATTTAATTTAGCTTCAACAGCAACTTTATTAAATGATCCAGATATTACTTTAGAATTAGAAAAAAGAAAATATAAACCAGAAGAAATAATTGGTTTTGAAAAAGAATATTTAGGATTTTTTGTATCATCTCATCCTTTATCGATTATTAGAAAAAAAATAATTAATGGAAATAAATTAAGAACTTTAAATACTTTAAAAAATGAAGGTATTATTTGTGAAGTTTTAATTAATATAGAAAATATTGTTACTAAAAAAGATAAAAATGGTAATGAAATGGGCTTTCTTGATATTGTAGATGAAACTGAAACAATGATGATTACAGTTTTCTCATTAGTTTATGAAAGTTTCAAGTCTAAGTTAAATTTAGGTAAAAATTTAATTATTAAAATAAAAACTCAAAAATTTAATAATAAAATAAATGCTGTTTTACTTGAAGTTATTAAAGAGATATAAAAAAAAGTACTACAAGTACTTTTTTTGTTATTATAGAATTAATGGAGAAAAATATGAAAAATAAATTTTTACTTGTTGATGGTAATGCTTTAATTTTTAGAGCATTTTATAGTTCTTATGGTAGAGCAACTTTAACTACAAAAAGTGGTATACCAACAAATGCTGTATATTCGTTTATTAATATGCTTATGAATATTATTGAAAAAAATGATTATTACTGTGTAAAAGTTGCTTTTGATAAAGGTAAAAAAACTTTTAGACATGATAAATTAAAAGATTATAAAGTTGGACGAGCAAAAACTCCATCAGAACTTATTATGCAATTTCCAATTGTTAGAGAATTTTTAACAAATGCAAATATTGATTGATTTGAAGCAGACAATTATGAAGCAGATGATATTATAGGAACTATTTCAAAAATTCTTGAATCAAATGAAGAAGCTGAAACTCATATATTAACAAGTGACCAAGATATGTATCAGTTAATATCAGAGAAAACTTATGTTTTATCTCCACAAATTGGAACAAGTAATTTAATTGTTTATAATAAAGAAAAATTATTTGAAAAATGAGGAATTACTCCAGAACAAGTTATTGATTATAAAGGTTTGAGAGGTGACTCATCAGATAATATAAAAGGTGTTTTAGGTATTGGAGAAAAAACTGCAAAAGAGTTATTACAAGAGTTTAAAACTTTAGAAAATATTTATGATAATATTGACCAAATTAAAGGTACAAAACAACTTAAATTAATACTTGGAAAAGAAGATGCATTTCTTTCAAAAGAGATTGCAACAATTCATAAAGATATGAATTTAGAAAAAATTAATTTTAATAAAACAGAAAT
This sequence comes from Spiroplasma endosymbiont of Atherix ibis, assembly GCF_964020005.1. Lineage (NCBI taxonomy): Bacteria > Bacillati > Mycoplasmatota > Mollicutes > Entomoplasmatales > Spiroplasmataceae > Spiroplasma > Spiroplasma endosymbiont of Atherix ibis. The sequence continues at coordinate 903,330 of NZ_OZ026474.1, read as the reverse complement.
TAATTTTGCAAATCTTAGAGACTTTTTTATTAGATATGAAATGAACTCTCTTCTTAAAAAATATAGTTCTAAAAATGAAGAAAGTACAAATGAAGTAAAATTAGAATACAAAGTACTTGATAAGTGAAATAACAAATTTGATGATGATGAAAATTATATTTATTTAGAAACTTTAAATCATAATTATCATACAAGTGATGTTATAGGAATGTCAATTGTTAATTCCAAAGGTAATTTCTATTATTCATTTAATACTAGCAAAGAAATAAATATTTTTAATTGAACTGATTCTGTAACAGATGAACAATTTCAAGTTTTTCTAATTAATTCAAAGTTTAAAACTTATGATATTAAAAAAACAGTTATTGCTTTAAAAAAAATGGGTTATAAAATAAAACCTGAACTTTTTATTTATGATATGATGATAGCTTGTTATGTACTTAATTCAAATATAAAATCTTCTTTTGAACAACATGTAATTATGATTGATCCTTCAAATGAGATAAAGACATTTGAAGAAATTTTTGGTAAAGGTGTTAAAAAAACTCATTTAATTGATGAAAAAATTAAAATGGATTATTTAGTTAGTAAATCTTTATTTATAAAAAAATATGAAAAAGAAATTATAGAGCAGCTGCAAAAAAATAATCAAACCAATTTATATGAAAAAATTGAACTTCCTTTTGCAAAAGTTTTAATTGATATGGAAGTTGAAGGTATTCAAGTAGATAAACAAGAATTGGCTAAGCAAGAACAAGAAATATTGGAGTTATTAAACAACTTAGAAGTTGAAATTAAAACAGATTTAAAAGATTTTGTTGATGAGAATTTTAATATAGGATCTCCAAAGCAATTAAAAGAACTTTTATTTGATAAATTAAAATTGCATGATTACAAAAAGGGAAGTACTGATAGAGAAACATTAAATTTACTAGAAAATAAACATCCAATAATCTCAAAAATTATAGCTTTTAGGAAATATAGTAAATTATATTCAACTTATTTAAAAGGTTTTGAAAAGTTTGTTCATCCAGATAATAAGGTTCATACAGTATTTAATCAAACACTTACAAATACAGGAAGATTAAGCTCTACTTATCCAAATATGCAAAATATTTCTATAAGAGATGAAGAACAAAAAAATGTAAGAAAAATATTTGTTACAAATGAAGATAATATTTATTTAAGTTTTGATTATTCTCAAATTGAATTAAGAGTACTTGCAGATATTGTTAAAGAAGAAAAATTAATTGAAATTTTTTCAATGAATAGAGATATTCATTCAGAAGCTGCAAGAAGTATTTTTAATTTAAAAGAAGATGAGCAAGTTAGTTCAGAACAAAGAAGAGTAGCTAAGGTTTTTAATTTTGGGATTCTTTATGGATTAAGTGATTTTGGTTTGGCAAAAGACTTAAAAATATCAATACCACAAGCAAAAGAATATATAAAAGCATATTATAAAGCTTTTCCTCAAATTTTAAAATTTAAAGAAGAAGTTATTAAGTTTGGTTATGAAAATGGTTATGTTGAAACTCAAGCAAATAGAAGAAGATATATTTATGAGTTAAATAATTCAAATTATATGATTAAACAATTTGGTGAAAGAGCAGCTGTCAATGCTCCAATACAAGGAACAGCAGCAGATATATTAAAAGTTGCTATGGTAAACGTTTTTGAAAATTTAAATAAAAATAAATTAAAGTCAAAAATGATTGCTCAAATACATGATGAAATTATTTTACTAGTTAAAAAATCAGAGTTAGAAGTAGTTAAAAATATGGTTCTTAGTATAATGAAAGAAGCATATAATTATTTATTAAAAATATCAAATAAAAATAGAGTAGCACTTGTAAAATTAGAAATTAATTATTCACAAGCAAGAGATTGATTTAATTTAAAATAAAAAGGAGGTTTAAATAATGCCTGAATTACCAGAAGTAGAAACTGTTGTTAGAGTTCTTAATTCAAAAGTTACAGGACTTACTATTGAAAATGTAAAAATAACTTATCCAAATTTAATTAAAACAGATATTAGTATTTCTGAATTTGAAGAAAAATTAAAGGGTCGAAAAATAGATAATATCTCAAGGATAGCAAAACATATTATTTTTGAACTACAAGATTTGGTTTTGATTAGTCATTTAAGAATGGAAGGAAAATGAATTGTATATGATAAAGGAAAAATATATGATACAAAACATGTAGAAGCAATATTTGAATTAAGTGACAATAAACTTATGATATACAGTGATACAAGAAAATTTGGTACTTTTCATTTACAAGATAAATTAACTTTTAAAAATGAAAAACCCATTAATAAAATAGGTCCTGAACCCTTTGATAGCACTTTAAACGGTCAATATTTAATGGATATAATGTCTAAATCAAATAAGTATATAAAAACTGTTCTTCTTGATCAAACAAAAATATCAGGAATTGGCAATATTTATGCAGATGAGATTTTGTTTGATTCAAAAATTCACCCAGAAAAAAGAGCAAGCTCTTTAAATTTAAAAAATTATGATGATATTTTAAAATCTTTAATAAAAATACTTAACAGATCAATTGAACTTGGAGGTTCTACAATTGATACTTATCATCCTGAACAAGGTATTGATGGAAAGTTTCAAAGGGAATTAAAAGTTCATTTAAGAAAATCAAATCCTTGTTTTGATTGTGGAAGAATTATAAAAAAAATAAAAGTTAATGGTAGAGGAACATATTTTTGTCCAGAATGTCAAAATTTATATTAAGATGTGGATAACTCAAAAAAACCCTTTAAAATAGGGTTTTTTTAGTAATCTTTATTAACAAATCATAGTCAATTTCATAAAAATTATTAAATCTGTTTCAATTTTTTTCATTTTTCTTATTATTAATAGGCATAGCATTTGGAGGTAATTTATGGATGAATTTAGTTATAGAGTTATTCTTAAAAATATAATAGATAGTTCAAATAATAAAATAATAACTTATTTGTATCAACCAATAATAGGGTCAAAAGCTGTTTCTTTGTATTTTACATTAATAAATGAATCTTATATTATAAGTGAATTTAAAACAATAACTTTATCTAATACTAGATTATCTAAAATTACAGGAATCTCTAAAAATATATTATCTAAATATTTGAAGAAATTAGAAGCTTTGGGTTTATTAAGAACTTTAGAAAATAAAAGTAAAAATACAATAATATTTAATATTTATTCACCATTAGAACCAGTAGAATTTTTTAATAATAAAGTATTTAATAGTGCTCTATTAAGCAAAGTTAAAAAAGAAGATTATGAATTAATTAGATTTACTTTTAGAGATGAAGGAGAATTAACT